>CABSYW010000005.1 GCA_902482035.1 uncultured Collinsella sp.
GCGATTGGCGAAAATGCGTTGGTGGAAATGGTGAAAATTATATTGACGCTAACAAGGAAGAAGCCGACGAGCAGGTACTGGAAGTACTTGCCGGTGGGCATGTAGCGAAGCAGCATGGCGATGCCGACGGCCGGGAGCATCTTGCCGGCGAGGGTGAGGCCGGAGAGGAACCACTGGGGCATGACCTCGAGGAGCCAGTTGACGGCGGGCTGGCCGAGCGTCACGGAAACAAAGACGGGCAGGGCGGCGCACAGACCGAAGAGCGCGGGGCAGACCCACAGGATGGCGTTCATCTGCTTGAACTTGCCCTCGTTGCAGAGCTTCTGGGACTTCTCCACGACGAAGCCGTTGAGGATCTTGGCAATGACGTCGAGCTGGATGCCGAGCATGCCGACCGGCAGGCCGATGGCGAGGCCCGTGTCCGAGCCCAGGGTCACGCCGTAGGCGGTGGCGATGATGGCCATCGTGCCGTAGTCGGGGATCGAAGAGCCGCCGAAGCCCGCGACGCCGAGCTGCATGAGCTGGATAGTGCCGCCGATGGCGAGGCCGGTCTTCCAGTCACCCATGACGACGCCGGTGATGAGGCCCCAGAAGACGGCGTAGTTGACGAAGATCATCGGGATGCCGTAGTAATCGACGTGCTTGATGAAGGCCAGCAGGGTCAGAAGGACCACCTGCAGGATAGTGAAGTTGACCATGTTCCCTCCTTAGATGAGGTCTGCGACGGAGACGGGCTTGTCGGCGGGCACGAACTGGGCCGTCACCTTGACACCGCGGGCGATGAGCGCCTTGTAGCTCTGGACGTTCTCCGCGGAGGCGTAGGCGCGCTGG
This sequence comes from uncultured Collinsella sp., assembly GCA_902482035.1. Lineage (GTDB taxonomy): Bacteria > Actinomycetota > Coriobacteriia > Coriobacteriales > Coriobacteriaceae > Collinsella. Next base: position 832 of record CABSYW010000005.1, read on the forward strand.
GTGAGCTGGATGCCGTCCTCCTTGACGAGCGAGCCACCGACGATCAGCGACGGGAACTCGACGCCCGACTCGGCCAGGTGAAGCATCGTCTCGGGCTCTTTCGTGATGACGAAGACCTTCTCGCGGTCGTACTTGCCCGCCGCGAAGTTCTTGAGCGCGGTCTCCTCGGAGATGATCGAGACGGCCATGCCCGCGGGGCGCGCCATCCTCATGGTGGACTTCAGGACCTCGTCGCCGGCGACCTTGTCGTCGATGACCATGACTCGGGTTGCGCCCGACACCGGGGCCCACTGCGTCACGATGATGCCGTGAAGCAGGCGATTGTCGATTCGTGCCATAACAACACTCATGTTTGCTCCTATCAAATGAAGTTTTACGTTCGGTACTGCCTCGGCGCTATCCGGATTCGCACCGGGCAAGGGGTTATCGGATTATTGAGGACGCGCAGTCAGCTTGCGGCGGCGCGGGGAAGGTCACTCGTCGAGCAGGAGGTCCGAGGAGCCGAGGCGCTCTTCTCGCGCCGGGGCGGCGCTCACGCTTATGTAGTCGAAGACATATGCGATCTCGCTTACGGGAACCTCTACGCGATAGCGCGTCGAGATGCTCGAGAAGCTCTGCCTGAAGGACTCGATGAAATCGGCACGCTCCTCCTCGAAGCGGTCCTGGCCAACGTAGGTCTCAATGGGGTTTCTGGTAACAAGGCGCTCGACGAGACAGCAGAGGTGGACGTAGAGCCCAATGATGGCGTTGCTGCCGATCTTCTCGCCTGTCCTGCGCTGAAGCTCGTGCACGGCGCTCTCGATCTCGTGGAATAGCCGCTCTGGGTCGAGGATGGTGATGGAGCGGATGACGTTCTGCAGCGTCATGTTCGAGAGCAGCTTCTCGTGGAAAGAAGAGAGCTCGGAAGCGTCAAGCCACCTGCCGAACACGGCATCGACCTTAGAGGCGGACGCCGTCGACATGATGTCCTCGAGGGCGACGAAGGGGATGGAGGCGACCCCGGGGTCTCCCGTGCCGATGACGGCGCAGACGCGGTGCTCGGAGAAAACGGCGTCGTTCGACCCGTTCGCGACGAGCTGCTTGAAGGGCCTCGTGAGCAGGCGCGCGCCTATGGTGCGCGGGAGGCTCTGCGAGACGAGCTGGCGTATCCTCTCCGCGGCGTCGACCCCGGACTCGGAGCAGAAGACGATGGCGTCCTCACGGTTGATGCGCTCGATCACCTTGCAGTGCGTCACGCACGCGGCGGTCGCATCGCCAAGAACCTCGGCGATGGACTTGCCGCCGAGCAGCCCGACCCCGATCTCGAGCGCAAGACCGGTAGAGACGTTGTTCACCACGCCGATAGTGGAGTCGGTAACGTTCTCGAGGGCCTTATAGGCCTCCTCCAAGGAGCCCATGTCGACGAGGAACACGACCCCGGTGCAGTAGGAATGGCGGTCGACGAGGCGCTGGAGCGGACCGACGATGTCCTTCAGCTGCTGGTCGTAGGGCATGTCGACCGCCTCGTACACATGCATGCCGAGCATACGGTTCGCCGCGTCGGCGATGCTCGTCGCCGTTGAGTAGCCGTGGGACAAGATGACGCAGAGCGTTCGAAGGGCCTTCGCGTCGCGAGACTCCGATGCGACGCACAGCGTCAGAAGCGTCTTCGTGAAGTGATCGAGCGAGATTCCCAGCGCCCCTTCCACGTCTGCGGCGACCTGATCGGAGACGCTCGAGGCAAACGGTAATTCGGAGGTCACGGCACCGAGGAGATGGGAGATTTGCTCCGCACAGGCAGACTTTCGCTTAGCCAGGCCGATGCCCGGCCACAACTGCAGGCAAATCTCCTGGGCCAGCAGAAAAGCGACCTTCCTCGAAAGCTCGATGCCATAAGAAGAGCCTGCGTCGGCAAGGACCGCGCCCACGATGCGCTCGAAGGCGCGCGACCTCGAGGAGGTAACGCCGCGGCCGAAGATCAAGTGATCCTCAACGCCGCGCACAGCGGAGACAGCTTGCGAGACGAGCTCGGAGACAGAGAGCTCCCCGGCGCAGAATCGCTCATCGAGAGAGCACAGGGCATCGAGCGCCTGCTCGACCGGCCCTGTGCTCTCGGCGGCATCCAGGGACGCGTCGATCAGAACGCCATCGTCGGGCTGTTGATCGATCTGCGCGGAGGAGAGGAGCCCGCTGGGAAGAAGATACGGGCGAACGACGACGTAGTCGCCCTCGCGATTGAGGAACGCTTTGGCGCAGCAGTTCGTCACGCAGGCGCGCAAGCCGGCGATGTTATCGGAAAAGTCCGCGTTCACGAGGCAACGGTATGCGCCGCGGCTGATCTTCACATCAGAACCGATTCGGCACCCCTCGCTGCGCAGGAAGCTCAAGATGAGATCCTCGCGCTCCTCGGGGGTCCGCTCCTTGAGTGAGGGGACGCGGGCACAGATGGGCATTTTGCTGTAGGCCGAGGAAACCTTCAGGTCATCGGCGGAAAGCGTCGTCGAAAGAACGAGGCGAGCGCGCGGCGCATCCTGGGAGGCATCGAGCCCGAGGGCCGTCGCAAGGCAGTGCTCCATCGCAGAGGGAGAGAGTGCCTCGATGCCGTTGACAAAAACCACACCCCCGCGCGATTTCGCGATCGACTCGTCAAGAAGCCCGTTGAACGAGGCGGCGTCCGGGACCCCGGCGCAGTCGATGCGCACATAGGAGGAGTCGCGGGACAGCAAGCCCTGGTTCTTGCCGTACTCGTACACAAGGCGAGAAAGGAAAGACTTACCGGCACCCACGCCGCCGCTCAAGAGGATGGGTAGGCCAAACGGAGGGTACTGAACCGCAGCCTTGCACTGCTCGACAACGGAGCTGAGGCTCAGGTCGAAGCCCACGGCACGCGCGAAGTCACGGTGATCGGCGATTCCCGTCGCCTGGATGAGGTCGGCGAGCGAGGCGTACTCGCTTGCAGAGAGCTTTACCTGAAAACGCTTCTGGAACGCGCGGCGATGAAAATAACGGACAGGCCTGCCCGCCACCTTAACCACAAGGCCGGCGCGAACAAGGTCGTTGAGGTACTGGCTCGCCAGGCTCCTGGAGATGATGAGCGTCTCGGCGATGTCGGAGGTGGACAGACGGGCAAGGTCGTCGAGCGAGACGGCAGAGGTGAGGGCCTCGAGATGCTCGAGAATCCTGTCCCTCATGTCGACGGGCTTCTTTGCCAAGCTGTCCTGTGCGGTCTTGTCCATGACTTCTTACCTCCTTGTACAAGGAGTATAAGGGGAACACAGAGAACGGAAGGGGGCGCGTGGGGGAATCAACAGCCCCGAGGAGAAGTTCACCACTTGAGGGACAGAAAACAACGGCCATTGAACATTCAGGGCCGACGCTCAACACTTCGGCTCGACACTTCGCTTTGGAAAGGGCCCTGCGCGCCGGGGTCCCAACATAAAGAAGGGCCCCGGCGCGCAGGGCCTAAAGCTTAACCATGCGCGCGGCGATGCGGGCGCAGTCGCAGGCGGCCTTCTTCTCGAAGGTGTTGTAGTCGACGACCTGGCCCTCGGCGCAGGGCTTGTCGCTGATGGCGCGCACGACGACGAGGGGCACGCCGTTGAGATAGGCGGCCTGCGCGATGGTGCAGCCCTCCATCTCGCAGCACAGGTCGCCGAAGGTCGCGAGGATGCGCTCCTTCTGTTCCGCGGGCGAGACGACTCGGTGGGCAAGGTCCTCTCAAAAGGGGTCGTCCGACGCCGCAAGACCTCGATGACTGACTACCGCCTCGAGCAAGTGGCGAATCACCTCTGTACTATCGAACTTGCCTTGGTCAAGTACGAGGCCAAGGAGAACGGTGAGACGTACAACAAGTTCTTCGGAGGTATAGGCTCTTTCAAGAGGAACTGGTTCAAGCAAGCCCGCAGCAAGCGGATATAGCTGGTCTCGCGGTTTCGCAAGGAACGGCCAGCTCTCTTCTGGCGAGGAACACCGGGCGACGTGCCTCGAGCAGCGGAAGCTGAAGCGCAAGCAGAAGCAGCGCGGGCAATGATCGGTGCCGATATGGGCCCAGACGTGAACAGTGCTACGTCCCCTGTTCACGGGGCGCGAAACCGCAAAGGTTGCACAGAGGTTGCAAAATAAGAAGCCCCCGACCTGTTTTCGCAGGTCAGAGGCTTGAAATCAACGAATATCGTTTATTCCCACTCGATGGTCGCAGGCGGCTTGGACGTGATGTCGTAGCACACGCGGTTGGCGCCGGGAACCTCGGCCACGATGCGGCCGGAAATGCGGGCCAGCACGTCGTAGGGCAGCTTGGCCCAGTCGGCGGTCATGGCATCGCTGGACTCGACGGCACGCAGGATGATCGGGCGCTGATAGGTGCGCTCGTCGCCCATAACACCGACGGACTTGATGTCGGGCAGGACCGCGAAATACTGCCAGCAGCTGTGCCCGGAGTTGCGCTCGCCAGTCTGCTCAAACAGACGCTGGTTGTAGGCGTCGAGCTCCTCGCGCACGATAGCGTCAGCGTTCTTGAGGATCTCGAGCTTCTCCTTGTCGACCGCGCCGATGATGCGGATGGCAAGACCCGGGCCCGGGAAAGGCTGGCGGAACACGATGTGACCCGGCAGTCCGAGCGCCAGACCAAGCGCGCGGACCTCGTCCTTAAAGAAGTGGTCGAGCGGCTCAATAAGGTCGAAGTGCACGCCCTCGGGGAACGGGATCAGGTTGTGATGGCTCTTAATGGTGGCCGTCTTCCCGCCCGTCTTGCGAGCGCCGGACTCGATGATGTCGGGGTAGATGGTGCCCTGAGCCAGATACTTGACCGGCTTGCCATCGGTCTCGAGCTGCTGCGCCACGGCGAAGAACTCTTTCCAGAACTGCGTACCGATGATGCGGCGCTTCTCCTCGGGCTCGGTCACGCCGGCCAGAAGCTCGGCATAACGGTCCTCGGCGTGGACGTGAATAAAGTCGACGTCAAACTGCTTGGTGAAGACCTCCTCCACCTGCTCGGGCTCGCCCTTGCGAAGCAGACCGTGGTTGATGAACACGCAGGTCATCTGCTTGCCCACGGCGCGGGCGCCCAGCGCAGCCACGACGGAGGAGTCAACGCCGCCGGACAGAGCCAGAATCACGCGGTCGTTGCCGACCTTCTCGCGGAACTCGGCCGTCATGGTCTCGACCAGGTCGTCCATGCTCCAGTTGGGCTCCAGGCCACAGATCTCAAACAGGAAGTTGCTCAGCAGCTGCTGACCGTACTCGGAGTGCTTGACCTCGGGGTGGAACTGCGTGGTGAAAATCTTGCGCTCGACGCACTCCATGGCGGCAACCGGGCACACGTCGGTGCTGGCGGTAACGGTAAAGCCCTCGGGCACCTCGGACACGGCGTCGCGGTGGCTCATCCACACGGTCTGCTCCATGGGCGTGGAGTTAAAGAGCTTGGCGCCGGCCGTGCGCGTGATGGTGGCGCGGCCGTACTCGCCCACCTCGGAGTGGCCGACCTTGCCGCCGAGCGTCACGGCCGTGATCTGATGGCCGTAGCAAAAGCCCAGGACGGGAAGGCCCAGGTCAAAGATGGCAGGATCGATGGACGGAGCGTCCTCGGCATACACAGAGGCCGGGCCGCCGGAAAGGATGAGCGCAGAGGCGTTCATTTCGCGAATCTCGTCGGCCGAGATGTCGCAGGGGACAATCTCGGAATACACGTTGAGGTCGCGGACGCGACGGGCAATGAGCTGACCGTACTGCGCACCAAAGTCGAGTACGAGGACCTTTGCGGAAGCCTTTTGATCCATGGTTTCCCCCTCTTGTTGGCGGGGAGCCGGTGCCCACCCGCGCGAATAAACGAAAACAGCTTACATAGTGTACACGTTATATGGGGTTTCTCGTCCCTCGCAGCCATCAGCGCACGGCAAACGCACGACCTGGGCCCTATTTGACGGTAATTGAAGCGTTACCAGACGTTACAGATGATGTAATACGTTTGAACATTGGACGCCCTGTGCCACAATACTGCCGAACGGCTCCGCCCCTGCGGCGGCAAATACGATAGGAATACCAGCATGAAGCGCATCCTTCTCATCGCCACGGGCGGCACCATCGCATCGACCGAGGACGGCAACGGCCTCTCCCCCGCCCTGACCGGTGAGGAGCTCGCCCAGAGCGTCCCCGAGATCTCGGGCCTCTGCGAGCTCGACGTCGTGCAGCCCATGAACATCGACAGTACCAACATGCGCCCCAGTGACTGGATGCGTATCCGCGACGTCATCGTCGAGGGTTATGCCGACCACGACGGCTTCGTGATTCTGCACGGCACCGACACCATGAGCTACACCGCGGCAGCGCTTTCCTACCTGATTCAGGACAGCCCCAAGCCCATCGTACTCACCGGCTCGCAAAAGCCCATGGGCAATCCCTTTACCGATGCCAAGCTCAACCTGTACCAGAGCCTGCTCTATGCGCTCGACGAACACTCGCACGACGTCTCAATCGTGTTTGGCGGCGTAGCCATTGCCGGCACGCGCGCCCGCAAACAGCGCACCATGAGCTTTAACGCGTTCATTAGCGTCAACTATCCGCCCATCGCCTATATCCGCAACGACCGCATCGTGCGCAACGGGCTTCACGGCACGCATCAGGGCGAAAACCCGGTGCGTTTCTACGACAGCATCGACCCGCGCGTATTTGTCCTTAAGCTTACGCCCGGCGTGAACCCTGGCATTCTGGACGCTCTGGCCGATAGCTACGACGCCGTGATTCTGGAGACCTTTGGCATTGGCGGTATTCCCGAGTTTGGTGAATCGGGCGAGTCGTTCCAAGAGGCAATTTTCCGCTGGGTCGATTCGGGCCGCACCGTCGTTATGACCACGCAGGTCCCCGAAGAGGGCCTCGATCTGGGTGTTTATGAGGTCGGCCGTGCTTACGCTGATCATCCGGGTATTTTGCGTGGCGATGACATGACCACCGAGACGCTCGTGGCCAAAACCATGTGGGCGCTCGGCCAGTCACGCGATGCCGCCGAGATCCAGCGCCTGTTCTACAGCCAAGTCAACCACGACCGCATCCCGATGGCGTAATTCAGTTTTCGACGGGTATCCCCTATTCGATGCCCTCGAGAAGCTCTGACACCGTCATGCCGAGTGCGGGCGCGATCTTAAATAGAACCTTGAGCGTGAAATTTGCCGTCCCATCTTCGATTCGGTCGAGGTAGGGTCGGCTGATTCCTGTCGCCACACAAAAATCAACCTTGGAGATACCAAGGTCCCTGCGTGTCTCTTCAACCCGCCTGCCAAGAATCTGTTTCGCACGTTCGTCCATGCAGACGAGTTTGAAATGGGGCCGAACATAAACGTAAACTATAGTTTACGTTTTGCCGAATACACAGGAGTTTTCTATGTCGGGTTCTTCGGTCCGCATGCACCGAACTACGCTTCGCACAAACAGCGCACCGCCCAAGCTCGTCGTCGTTGAAGCCGAATGCCTTTCACCCGATGAGCGCACAGCATTTGCATTGCTATCAAGTCGCGTCGCCGCCGTTCTGGTCCCTTGCCCGGCGCAAGGTGAACTTGCCATCCAATGCCAAGCGCACAGCTGCTCGCTCAATCAGGCTGCCGTAATCGCAACCAGCCAACACAGCCTGCCGCTCCTTTTAGAAGCCGGTATCGCACTCGCCCTTCGTGGCGCCGGATACGAAAACGAGGCCGCCGCCGACGTGGTCTTTCAACCACGATCGAGCGGCGGCCTCGCAGCAGCCATCGAATATGCTTGCAGGCTCGTTGCCTAAAAGGACAAGCTAGAAACCAAAGCCAAAGCCCGTTCCGGTAATCGCCGAGTACATAAAGTAAACGTTGATCACGTTGAGGAACACACCCGTGATGCAACCGTTGCGCAGGTAGCGCTCGCACACGATGCGTGCCATGGCGGCGGAGTCATCATTGTTTTTAGCCTGGCGTCCTGCCGTAAAGTACGTCGCCACGCTCAGCAGCAGGTTGAGCACCGGCAGTGCCAGCAACTCGTAGCTCTTGCCCCAGCGCGTCGCCTCGCCGGCGGCATTAAACTTTGTTGCCACCTCGGGACCAATGTTGGGGATAACACACGCTGCAACCACCAGCGGAATCACCGCAAGCACCAGCAGCGCGATGCCCATGTAGCCGGCTTTTTTTCCATATTTAAACATGCGCGTCGTCCTTACACGTTAAAGCGGAAGTGCACGACGTCGCCATCGGCCATGACATAGTCCTTGCCCTCAATGCGCAGCTTGCCGGCGGCCTTGGCGCCCTGCTCGCCGCCGAGCTCGATGTAGTCGTCGTAGCCAATAACCTCGGCCTTAATAAAGCCGCGTTCAAAATCGGTGTGGATGACGCCGGCGGCCTGCGGGGCGGTCGCGCCCTGACGAACCGCCCAGGCCTTGACCTCCATCTCGCCGGCCGTAAAGAACGACTGCAGGCCGAGCAGCTTGTAGGCAGCCTGAGCGAGCACGTCCAGGCCGGGCTGCTCCAGGCCTAGGCTTTCCAGGTAGTCGGCAGCGTCCTCGGGATCGAGCTCGGAAAGCTCGGCCTCGATCTTGGCGCAGATCGGCAGCGGCTTGACGCCGTCGATGGGCGCCAGGTCCTCGTTGAGCATATCCTCGTCCACGTTGGCCACATACAGGATGGGCTTCATGGTGAGCAGGAACAGCCCCTTGGCGGCGGCACGCTCCTCGTCGGTCATCTCCATGGATGCGGCGCGCTTGCCCTCGTTGAGCCAGGCAAGCAGGCGCTTGGCAACCTCGAACTTGGGCATGAGCTCCTTGTCGCGCTTGGCCTCCTTCTCGAGCTTAGGCAGCTGCTTCTCGAGCGTGCCCATGTCGGCCAGGATGAGCTCGGTCATGATGGTGTCGGCATCGCCGGCGGGATCGACGAACTCGCCCGTGCGGCCCACCTCACGCATGACGTTGGGGTCCTTAAAGTAGCGCACAACCTCGCAGATGGCGTCGGTCTCGCGAATGTTGGCCAGGAACTGGTTGCCCAGGCCCTCGCCCTCGTTAGCGCCCTTCACCAGACCTGCGATGTCGACGAACTCGACCGTCGCCGGCACAATGCGACCCGGGTTAACGATGTCGGCAAGCTTTTGCAAGCGGCTATCGGGCACGTCGACGATACCCACGTTGGGGTCGATCGTGGCAAACGGGTAGTTGGCGGCAAGGCCGGTCTTTTTGGTAAGCGCGGTGAACAGCGTCGACTTGCCCACGTTGGGCAGGCCCACGATACCGATGGAAAGGGACACGACAGCTCCTTTTGGTACAGGTACTTCAAACCGTATAAGTATAGCGCCGCCGCAGCATCCGGGCGAATCCGGACACCGCGGCAGCGCAAATGAAGCAGAGATAGAGCTCGCTGACTAGTCCGCGAGCTTCTCCACCTGATCGAGCATCTTGTCAAGCTTGGCCTTTGCCTCGGCCTTGGCCTTCTGGGCCTCTTCGTGGGCCTTGGCCTTCTGAGCGGCCTTTTCCTCGGCCTCGGGGTCGACAACGACCAGATTGGACGCATCGTGCTCGACCAGCTTGAGCGCATGCTCGGGGCACACCTTGACGCAGGCTCCGCAACCTAGGCAATACGTGGACTCCAGTGCAAAGCGACCGCTTCCCACCAAATCGCAGGCAAACGTGGGGCACACGTTGACGCACTCGCCGCATGACGTGCACTTGTCAAAATCGCATTCCGGTGTGCTCACCTGCATATTCTGGGCAAGCTCGGGGTGGTTCTGCAGCGTCGAGAGCACCAGCTGCCGCCCGTGCGTGAGCGAACGGCGACGCTTGGTCGTCGTGGTGCCGCACATGGTGTTGAGCGTGCGCTCGAGCTGCGTGATCTGGTGACGGTGAGCCTTCAACTTCTGCGTCACCGAGGCCAGCGCCGCCGTCGCCGGATTGAGCTTGGTCACCGTCAGGCCCGTGGTGCGGGCAATCTTATCCATGTACTCCTTGCGCTCGTACTCGCGGCGCTTATGGCATTTGAGGCTCTTGGGGTCGACCTCCAGGCCCATGCCCGTACCCGCCCACTCCTCGGCGGTAGCAATGGCCTCGCCCAAAATGTCCTCGCCACCGGTGTTGCGGCACTTATCGCACACGCCCAGTGGCAGGTAGACGCTCACGTTGGGATAGTCCGCCAGTACCGAGAACCAGGTCTCGGCCGTAATATCGCCCACGCAGGCAACGACGACCTCGTTTTCGCGCGGCATGCGCTTGAGGGCGCGTGTGCAGGTGACGTAGGCGGTCTCGTGGCTCGTAGCAGCGGAGACGATATCGTCATACAGGTTTTTAGGCGCCAGGCGCGGCGAGATGATCGCCTCGGTCGGACAGGCAGCGGCGCACAGGCCGCACTTGCGACAGGAGTCGAGGATCTCGATGGCGTCTTCCTCGACCTCGATAGCGTTGACCGGGCACACGTCCATGCACGCGGCGCAACCGCTCTTTTCGTTTTTGCAGGTCAAACACGGAATGGTGTTGCCGCGCGGGCGCTCCTTGTAGTCGGCAGGATTCCACTGCGGCGCCGACGGATCGAGCGCATCGGTCACGCCGCCAAGCGGGTTTTTAAGAAAGTCGAAACCCTTGCTGATCTCGATAATGTCATCAAACAGATCGTGTTCCTGCGCCATGCGCGGCCCCTCCCTGAGCAGTGCAAACAAGCAAGAGATAATGATACGCTATCGGCCCACACCTCGGGCAAATTACACGCGGTGCACCTTGAGGGAAATAACCCATGGCCTATCGCCGCCCCGATTGCACAAGGTCAATCAAGCGCCAAGCTATGCCTCGCACATGAGCTGCACGAGCTTCTGTTTGGTCACCTTGGCCTGCTCGTTGGCCATATTGCGCTCGTTTCTAAAGACCGCATCCGCAACGCTCATCAGGTCGGTATCGGAAATCTCGCCAAGTCCCAGCTCCGCGAGCGTCGTCGGTAGACCAACGCGCTGGCAAAACTCGAGCACCTGATCAAGCTCGGGCGCACGCTCCAGGCGCAGCTGCACCACCAGGCCAAATGCCACGGCCTCACCATGCATGGCCTTGCACTCGGGCAGAATCGTCAGGCCGTTGGCTATGGCATGGGCAAGCGCTAGGCCACCACTCTCAAAGCCAACACCCGAGAGCAGAATATTGCACTCGATCAGGCGCTCAACCGCTGGCGATGTACGGCCCTTTTTGAGATCGCGCTTGGCAGCGACGCCGCACTCCATGAGTGTGTCATAGCAGGCACGAGCCGCAACCAAGGCCAAGTGTCCCGGCGCGCCACCGTGCTCGTTGGCGCCGTGCGCCGCGGCGCACGAACGCGCCTCGAAATACGTTGCCAGCGCATCGCCCATACCAGCGACCGTCATACGCAGCGGGGCCGCCGCGACCACGTTGGTATCGACCACGACCAGGTCTGGATTCTTCTCAAGCATCAGGTAGCGGTCGAACGACCCATCCTCGTGATACAGCACCGAAATCGCGCTGCACGGACCGTCCATCGACGCCGCCGTGGGACATACGCACAACGGCAACTCGGCATAAAACGCAACGGCCTTGGCGATATCGAGCATCTTGCCGCCGCCAATGCCCACCACCATGTCGCAATACTCGGCCCGGGCTTCCTTGGCCATTTCGACAACGGCATCTTCCGTACACGGACCGTTGTAAATCTTAAAGAACGGCTCGCTTAGATCTTCATCCAGAAATCCATCGACGATCTGCCTGCACAGCCGATCCTCGGTGCCCTGGTCAAACAAGACATAGGCAGCGCAGCCCAACCATGACAAATACCTGCCTTGACGCGACAGTTCGCCCGGCCCCTGAACATACCGGCCGGGACCGCCGTAAACCATAGGAAGCGCCATACGAGAATCCGCCCTTCATCAAACAACGATTGGTGCAAAGTAACCTTACCCCTTTGCACCATAGCAAAAAGGGGCAAAGCCATCTGTCGGCTTTGCCCCTTCCTTACCTTAGTTTAGTTTACTCATCCATAAGGTAATAATGACCCAGTGCGTCGGCACCCAGGATGGCGTTTGCGACCATCTCGGGCGTCACCTCAAACGGCATGTTGCACATGGTGTCATCGGGCGCGCAGGCGGCCTCGGCAACAGTCATGGCCTGCTCGCGCGTAAGCTCGGCAACGCCAAGTTCCTTCATCGTGACCGGCAGGCCCAGCTCAATGCAGAAGCCCAAGACTTCCTCGAGCTTCTCGGTCGGGGCATCCTCGAGTACCAGTTGGACGATGGTGCCAAAGGCGACCTTCTCGCCGTGATACATGCCGTGGCACTCGGGCAGCATCGTCAGGCCATTGTGGATGGCATGAGCAGCAGCAAGGCCCGAGCTCTCAAAGCCAATACCGGAGAGCAGCGTGTTGGCCTCGATGATGTGCTCGACGGCAGGCGTCAGCGCGCCCTTCTCCAGTGCAACCTTGGCCTTGACGCCATCGGCCATAAGCGTCTCGTAGCAGAGCTTGGCGAGCGCCAGGCCGGCCATGCCGCCCTTGCCGCCAGCGCAGGTGCCGCCGTCGGCATCATGCGTCGCCTGGGCCTCAAAGTAGGTTGCGAGCGCATCGCCCATACCGGAAACCGTCAGGCGCACCGGGCTCGCCGCGATAACCGTCGTATCCATAAGGACGATATTGGGGTTTGCCTTCAGGAAGAGGTACTTGTCGAACTGGCCGTCATCGGTATAGAGCACCGAAAGCGCCGAACACGGGGCATCGGTCGAAGCAATGGTGGGACAAATGATAACCGGGGACTCCAGGTAATAGGCGACGGCCTTCGCGGTGTCGAGGATCTTGCCGCCACCGACGCCGACGATGATGTCGCAACCGTTGTCGCGAGCGAGCGCAACCAGGCGATCGACCTCGCCCTTGGAGCACTCGCCGTTAAAGTCCTCAAACAGCAGCTCGGCCTTGGCCTCGGCAAAACCGCCCTCAATCTTGGCACCGACGCGCTTCTTGCCCGAAGGCGTCACGATGACGAGGGCCTTAGCACCGAGCGGCTCGACATAGGAACCGAGCTTGGCCAGCTCGTCCGGACCCTGGATGTACTTGCTGGGGCTATTGAAAATTGAAGCCATAACTATCCCATTCTCTAAAATAAAAAAGAAAGGGGCTCCGTACAGATACGTGCGGAGCCCCTCGTTACGATAACAAGAGTCGATTAGAAATCGATGTCGGTGTCGTAGTAGCAGGCCTTGAGGATCTTCTCAAAGTCGGCAGCCTTGGTCTCACGCGGGTTCTCGGGCGTGCAGGCGTCCTGCTCGGCGTTCGCGGCGATCTCGGGCAGCTTGGCGAGGAACTCCTCCTCGGAAACCATCTGCGGGTTCTCGGCGTCGACCTTCACGCCACCATTCGCGTAATCCTTGATGGACTGCGGAATGTTGAGCTGGTCGTTGAGGTCGCGAATCTTCTGGACGAGCGCAGCGATGAGCTCCTCGTTGGTCTCGCCGGGAAGGTGCAGGATCTCCTTGGCCACGTAAGCGTAACGCTCGGCAGCACGGGGATCCTTGGAGTTCCACTGGATAACCTTGCCCAGGTACATGGCGTTAGCGGCACCGTGGATGATGTGGCCGTTCTCAAAGGCAGCACCGGTCTTGTGAGCCATGGAGTGAACGATGCCGAGCAGGCCCGAGGAGAAGGCGATACCGGCGATGCACTGAGCCTCGTGCATGTGCTGACGGGCCTCATGGTCGCCAGCATAGGACTTGGGCAGCCACTCGACGATCTCGCGGATGCCGTGCAGGGCGTTGGCGTCGGTGAACATAGAGGCGCAGGTGGAAACGTAGGCCTCCATGCAGTGGGTCAGAGCATCCATGCCGGTGTGAGCGCACAGCTTGGCGGGCATGGTGTAGGTGAGCTCGGGGTCGACGATGGCGACATCAGGGGTGATGTTGAAGTCGGCCAGCGGGTACTTGATGCCCTTGGCGTAGTCGGTAATGACGGAGAACGCGGTGACCTCGGTAGCGGTGCCGGAGGTAGAGGAGATGGCGCAGAAATGAGCCTTCTGACGCAGCTCGGGGAAGCTGAACGGCTGGATGATGTTATCGAAGGACTCCTCGGGATACTCGTAGAAGACCCACATGGCCTTAGCGGCATCGATGGGCGAGCCGCCGCCGATGGCGATAATCCAGTCGGGCTCGAACTCGCGCATGGCCTCGGCGCCCTTCATGACCGTCTCGATGGACGGGTCGGACTCGACGCCCTCGAACAGCTTGACCTCGAAGCCGCCCTCTTTGAGGTCGGCCTCAACGTCCTGCAGGAACCCGCCGCGGCGCATAGAGCTGCCGCCAGAAACGATGATGGCCTTCTTGCCCTTGAGGTTCTTTACCTCGTGGCGAGCGCCCTCACCAAAGTACAGATCGCGAGGATTGGTAAAACGTCCCATACTGTGCCTCCTAAACAAGCCCCTCTTAGACTTGCGTATATAACGGAGCACCCAATTGGCTCCGTTAGGACCGGTTTGCGCGTTGCCGGCGATGACAATGCGCGATGTCTAAACGTCTCAACGCTCAGACAAACACTATTTTACCGTTCTGGTTGGTCAGTTATTCACCTAAAGCCAACAATGATGAAACGTTTTTTCTATCCCTGAAGACCCTTGTGCGACATCCATACTCCCAAGCTGGGCAAACGTTTTATCAAGGTTGACCACACATCCCGGGCAGGACTGTGCCCCTCCAAAATGCGCCCCGTTCGCCGCCAAAAATCGACCGTTTGCGGCACCGTGATACCACTCGGCCGTCCATGGTGCCGACATTTGTGCGACATCCGACTTCGTGGTGCAAAGGTGCAAGTCCAAGTGCGGCACCCCCGGTGTGCCACATGCGGGTAAACTAGAACCTTATATAGAAACATCTGAACCCTAACCGCAGCAAAGGAGGCCCCATGGCATTCGACCCCATTCAAGAGGATTGCCATCGCCTCGTTCTTGAGGCCTTGCGCCGCGACAATATCCCGCTCACCGACGGTGCCGCCGTAGAGCGTCTGATGGAACAATTCACCCGCAACCCCGCACCGCTCATCGTGCACGACCGCGACCGCGCCGGGCATCTGATTGCCAAGGTGGTCGAGGCCGTCGACTACCGCATTCCCTTTATCCCCGACGATGCCCAGGCAGAGCAGGAAGAGGCAGCTGCCGAGAACATGCTCCGCGAGGCGGCCGCACTCGATCCGGCCAACTGGGATGCCCAGCGCATGCTGACGGCACTCACCGCCGAATCCAACGAGGAATACGTGCAGTACCTGGTGTCCAAGTGCGACGAGGTGGAGCACGATCTGGCGCTCAAGATCGCTTCGGCGCAGGACCCCTACGAGCGCGAGGCCGCAGGCGACCTTACGCGCCGCCCCTATCTGCGCTGGCTTGCCGCCTTGGCATCGCGCGCCCTCATTAGCGGACGCTACCGCATGTCGCTCGAAGCCGCAAACCGCAGCCTGGACTTTGCGCCCAACGACCCCGCTGGTGTCCGCCACACCGCGATGCTCGCCATGGCAAAGCTCGAATACCCCGCCGAGGAGCTCAAGCGCTTTCGCTCCGCTCACTCCGTGCCGTACCTCGCGAATACCCCGCTGCGCCGCCGCCCCAAAGATGCAGAGCGTGACTTGGACCCGTGGACGCTCATCGCGCTGATGAGCGCTGCCTGGCGCGAGCTGGACTACGAGGGTGCCGAACACTACCTGCGTATCCTTGCGCGCTCGTGTCCGCACGCGGCCGAGGCGCTCTACTTCCAAACCGAGTTTCCCGATGGCGTCTATGCCCGCGTCAACGTAGGCGTGGGCTCGACCGACGAGCTTGTCCTTGCACTGTCCGAGGCAACACCGGTGCTGCAGGAGGGTCTGGGCGCCCCCGACAACGCCAGCTTTGCCGCCTGGGTCGCCACCAACGACATCGTGCGCTCCCAAATCGACGAGCGCATCCTGCGCGCAGCCGAGCAGGGTTTGCCGTTTAAGGGAGGAGACCTCTAATGGATCCGAGCGTCTACATCCCCGCCTACCTGGAGCGCACCTATCTGGCGTCGCACCCCGAGCTCACCGATGCAGCACGCGAGCTTGTCCATAACGACATTAGCGCGAATCCCCAAAAGTATGCGCAGTCCGAGCATGCCCAGGCGCTGCTGTCCTACGCCGGTGTTCATCGCCACCTGCTCGACGAGCTCCATCGCATCGAGGACATGGGCAGCGACGAGGAGTTCGAGCAGACGCGCAATCGCCTGTTCGACGACATGCGCGATGAGCTGCTCAAGATCGTCCGCATCGATGCGTATGTCCTCGACGCGCAGCTGCTCGCCATCATCCTGGCCGACACGCCCGTTGACGCCTGCCTGGGCGACCTGATGAAGCTCGAGGCGACCACGGCCGATTACCTGCAGCAAAGCGTGCCCGGGTTCGATATGGAGGCCCCACACTACTGGGCCAATAATGTTTTGGCCGACGGTGTCACCGCAGCAGACCTTACCGTGAGCGAGCCGACTCTTATCGGGTGGCTTCACACACTCGAGGCCATCTCGCAGCTGTGCATGGCGAGCGCTCGTTACCGTGCTGCCGCCAACTACGCCCGCCGCGTCCTTAAGGCGGAAGGCTACCCCACCCGAGCCGCAGGCACCGTGTTGCTCGCCCTCGCTCGTCTGGAAGACCAGAACGGCTTTTTTGCCCTGGCCCACCAGCTCGAGGAAGAGATCGGGGCTGACGCGCTCGAGAACTCTCCTTGGTATCTGCTCGCCCGCACGATTCTGCTATTCAAAACAAACAAGATGCGCCCGGCGACACGCGCGCTGCGTGAGTTTGCCAACCGCTGCGAGGGCGGCGCGTTCTTCTTGCTGAACCCCATGTACCAGACGCCGTACCTTCCCTGCCGACCCGAGCCGCGCGACCCCTGGGATCTCTCGCACCAGGCGGTTTGGGAAGCCGACGGCATCATCTCGGATACCCCCGACTTTGCCCCCTGGGCCAATGCCTGCGAAGACGTTTCGCAGCTTGCCCAGGAGTTTGCGCGCCGCTACGGCTTTTAACGGCGCAAACGCCACGACCATGTCATTCACGTTAGGAACGGCTTCATGAACTTCCGCTCATCTCTCGCCTGCACCTCGAGCGATATCGCCCGCTGGGGGCTGCGCTCCATCCTTAAGCGCCAGGGCGGCGTACTCCCCGGCCGCATCGCCATGAAGATCGACCCCGAGCTGCTGAGCGACCTCGCCGGCCTTGTCGACCGCAGCGTGGTGATCACCGGCACCAACGGTAAGACCACCACTTCGAACCTCATCGCCGACGCCGTTGCCGCCAGCGGCGCCACCGTGGTATGCAACCGCGCCGGCAACAACATGGAGCCGGGCGTGGTGGGCGCGCTGCTCGAAGCGCGCAGCGGCCTCAAGCGAGCCGGCGGCGGCAAGCGCGTGAGCGTTTTTGAATGCGATGAGCTCTACACCGTGCGCGTCCTGCCCAAGCTCAAGCCGACGTACTTCGTGCTGCTCAACCTGTTCCGTGACCAGCTAGATCGCTATGGCGAGATTGACCACACCCAGGACGTCATCGCCCACGCGCTGGAGCTTTCGCCGGCAACGACGCTCATCTACAACGCCGACGATCCGCTGTGTGCCTCGATTGCCGCACGCGTCCCCAACACGAGCATCGCCTTTGGCATCGACGGCGCCACCGACACCGAGTCCGACCGTATTAGCGACTCACGTTTTTGCTCACAGTGCAACGCGCCGCTGGAGTATGACTACGTGCAATACGGCCAGCTTGGCGCCTACCATTGCCCCTCGTGCGGTTGGGCACGCCCCGCACTGGTCCGCCGCGTGACGGGCGTGGAGCTCGGCTGCGACGGCTACGACTTTGACCTGGTCTTTGGATCTGCGCCCGACGCGGCTGCCGCACACATCGCCACACGCTACAACGGCCTGTACATGGTCTACAACGTTGCCGTCGCCTTCTTTGCCGCGCACGAGTTGGGCGTGGATACGGCACTTCTACAGCCTACGCTCGATGCCTACGTCCCCGCCGGCGGACGCATGGGCCGCTGGGATATCGCCGGCCGCACCGTCGAGGCCAACCTAGCTAAGAATCCCGTGGGCTTCGATCGCCAGATTCAGTCCATCAAGACGGCAGGCGGCAGACTCTGCGCTTTCTTCCTCAACGACAACGACGCCGACGGACACGATGTATCGTGGATCTACGACGTCGACTTCGAGCGCATCGCCGACACGCCGGGTCTTGTCGCCTTTGCCGGAGGCACGCGTGCGCACGACATGCAGGTGCGCCTCAAGTACGCCGGCATCGACACCGCCATCATCTCGAATATCGAGCAAGCGATCGGCGCCGTGGCGAACGAGGAGGCTGGCGATACTTTCTACGCCGTCGCCAACTACACGGCCTTCCCGCCGCTGGTCCAGGAGCTCAACGAGCTTAAGAGCGCCGATGCGAGCTCGGTCGCCTCCCACGCCGTAACGCGCGCCGATGGCAGCGTTGTCCCCACCGATATTGCGCCGGTCGAGCTTTCGCGCCCGCTACGCATCGTCTACCTGTATCCCGATGCCCTCAACCTCTATGGCGACGGCGGCAACGTCATCGCCCTCGAGCGCCGCTGCGCTTGGCGCGGCATTCCCGCGCGCGTGGACGAGGTCCGCATGGGCGAGACGCTCGATCTCACCGACGCTGACATCGTCATGATGGGCGGTGGCTCCGACCGCGATCAGCTAGCTGTGGCACACGAGCTGCTCGCTCAAAAAGACAAGGTCGCAGCCTATGTTGAGGATGGCGGCTCGCTGCTCGCTATCTGCGGCAGCTATCAGCTACTCGGCCGTTCGTACTATATGGGCGAGAATCGCATCGAGGGCCTGGGCGTCATTGCCGCCGAAACCGTGCGCGGCTCCGACCGCCTGATCGGCAACGTCGCCGTCAAGACCGACCTGGCACCCGAGCCCTTTGTGGGATTTGAGAACCACGGCGGCCGCACCCTGCTCGATGCAGAGGCCACGCCGCTCGGAACGTCCGTCGTCACGGGTACCGGCAACAACGGCGACGATGGCTTTGAGGGCCTCATCTACAAGGGTGTCATCGGCACATACCTACACGGACCGGCACTACCCAAGAACCCCGAGCTCGCCGACTGGCTCATCGCCCACGCTCTCGAGCACCGTGGCGATGCGCAGACCACCGCCCTGCTGCCGCTCAAACCCCTCGACGACGCTTACGAGCACGCCGCCCACGACGCCGCGATGAAGCTTCTCCCCTAGCACCCCACCACCACAAAGGGGACAGGCACCTTTGTGGTGGTTTTGACCCATCCCAGCGGTTTGTCTCAATCTGTAACATCTAGACCGTTAAAAGTCGTCTTACTGTTACAGAATGAGATGTTCGTCCCGACGCCTGCCTTTTGTCTCGATCTGTAACAGATAGAGCCAATTTGCCCGCCCAGATGTTACAGATTGAGATATTTGAAGATCGGGATAGAGAGCCAGCTCCTATGTGGTGGTTTTCCAGTTTGCCAACGATATACGCGCCGGCAAAAAAGTCTGCTATACTCTTTCCCGCTGTCCCCATCGTCTAGCGGCCAAGGACGCCACCCTTTCAAGGTGGATATCGCGGGTTCGAATCCCGCTGGGGGCACCACAGAATCTGAGAAGCCCGTTACCAATTCGGTAGCGGGCTTTTTGCTACCCATGCGCCGGGATTCGAACCCGACAGGATGCGAATCCCGGCATCATCGCAAAGCCAGTGGGCAAAAAATAGCAAATATGAGTACTGTTACCATTTTAGTAACAGCGATTTCATGCGTTTAGAAGTCGATTTAGACGTCAGGCGTCCTACGGCGGAAGAATTGCAGACGTTTATCGGCTATGTACTTGTACATATGTTGCGTAACACTACATATTTTGTAAATAGATAATGCTACAGGACTTGTGACAGTACTCATATTTGACGTTTTTTGTCCACAACCCTTTATACCTAGGCAAGTCGGCGGCAAAACGGGCTTCAAAGCGTCCTTCGCAAACAAAAACCGGGGCCCGCATGATGCGGACCCCGGCTCAATACCGTGACGATATGTCAGTTACGCTCTACACGTAGAACAGGATGTCGTCGTAGGTCGGGACCGGCCAGTAGTCGGCGGCCACGATCTCCTCCATGGCATCCACGGCGGCGCGCAGCGTATCCATAGCGGGGACGACCTCGTGTGCATACACGTTGGCCTGCTCCTGACCATCGAGGCCCTCGGCCTTCTGATGCACGGCGTCGAGCGCCTTGATGGAGTCGTTGATGGTGGTGATGCCGTTGCAGAGCTTGTTGAGCGTGTTCTGCTCGCACTGCATGGCGGCCTCAGCACCGGCGGCACGAATAGTCTCAAGGCCCTTAGCGACCTTGGTGGCATAGGCGGTAATGACCGGGCGATAGGTACGACGCGCCTCGCGAACCATCGTGGTAGCCTCGATGTTCATGAGCTTGTTGTACTTCTCGAGCTTGCAGTCGTAGCGGCACTGAGCCTCGGCCTTGGTCAGGACACCCGTCTCCTCAAAGAGCGCGATGGCCTTTTCGGAAACAAAGGCGGGCAGGGCGTCGGCCGTGGTCTTGTTGTTGGCAAGGCCGCGCTTCTCGGCCTCAACGGGCCACTCGTCGGAGTAGCCATCACCGGAGAACAGGATGCGCTGGTGGTCGGTCAGGACCTTCTTGCAGTACTCGAGCGCAGCGTCCTGGAACTCATCCTCGGGCGTACCCTCGAGTGCGTCGGCGAAGGACTTGAGCGACTTGGCCACGGCAGCATCGAGCACCAGGTTGGAATCGGAGACGTTCTGCTCGGAGCCGCAGGCACGGAACTCGAACTTGTTGCCGGTGAAGGCGAACGGGGAGGTGCGGTTGCGGTCGGTGTTGTCCTGCATCAGCTTGGGCAGAGTATCGGCGCCCAAGTCGAGCACGCCGCGCGTGGCATGGACGGAAGCCTTGCCATCGATGATCTTCTCGACGACCTCGGTAAGCTGGTCGCCCAGGAAGATGGACATAATCGCCGGAGGAGCCTCGTTGGCGCCCAGACGATGGTCGTTACCGGCCGAGGCAACGGAGGCACGCAGGAGCTCCTGATAGTTATCGACGGCCTCGATCACCGCGGTGAGGAAGACGATGAACTGCAGGTTGTCGAGCGGAGTGTCGCCCGGATCGAGCAGGTTCTCGGACTCGGTGCCAAGCGACCAGTTGTTGTGCTTGCCCGAACCATTGATGCCCTCAAAGGGCTTCTCGTGCAGCAGGCAGACCAAGTCGTGGCGGGAGGCGATGAGCTTCATCTTCTCCATCATGACCAGATTCTGGTCGATGGCCTCGTTGACCTCGCCATAGACCGGTGCGAGCTCATGCTGGCAGGGAGCGACCTCGTTGTGCTTGGTCTTGGCGGGAATGCCGAGCGCCCACAGCTCATCGTCCAAGTCCTTCATGTAGGCCGAGACGGTGGGGCGGATAGCGCCAAAGTAGTGCTCCTCGAGCTCCTGGCCCTTGCAGGGAGCGGCGCCAAAGAGGGTGCGGCCGGTGATGACCAGGTCCTTGCGCTTGCGGTAAGCGTCCTTCTTGATCAGGAAGTACTCCTGCTCGTCACCCACGGAAGGAACGACCTTCTTGGGGGTCTTACCGAACAGCGCCAAAACGCGCTTAGACTCACGCGAGAGCGCGGTCATGGAACGCAGCAGCGGGGTCTTCTTGTCCAGGGCCTCGCCCGTGTAGGAGCAGAAAGCCGTGGGGATGCACAGGACATCGTCCTTGATAAAGGCGGGGCTAGTGGGGTCCCAAGCGGTGTAGCCACGGGCCTCGAAGGTGGCGCGCAGGCCGCCGTTGGGGAAGCTCGAGGCATCGGGCTCGCCCTGGATGAGGTTCTTGCCCGTAAACTTGGTAATGGCGGTGCCGTCGTGGTTGGGCTCCAGGAAGCTGTCGTGCTTCTCGGAAGTAATGCCCGAAAGCGGCTGGAACCAGTGCGCATAGTGCGTCGCACCCTTGGAGATGGCCCAGACCTTCATGGCATGGGCAACGGCGTTGGCCACATCCAGGTCGAGCGGCTCACCGCCCTCGAGGGTTGCAGCAAGGCGCTTCCAAATGTCCTTGGGGAGGTAGTCCTTCATGACTTCCTCAGAGAACACCATGGTCCCGAAGCGGTCAGTAAGTTCGGCCATACGGAACTCCCTTCGTATCGGCACCGCGTGAGAAGCGGTGTTGATTACTAACGAACGAGTCATAGCTTAGACTCGCCGTGTTTCCGCGACATTACCGTTATGTTGCTGTCGCGAAACCAATCAATGAGGTTACCCTATCGAGGCGGCGTTGCCACCCTCAACAGCCAATCAACTGCATAAATTGCAGACCTCTCCCCATGGTTTAAGGGTAGTCAATTTGGGATGGAGCTCTATTAACTGGTATTTTGCATCAGATACCAGTCTTTATAGTCCGTGCCTAGATTAGCCGCTCTGTTATAGAGAAAGCCGATAGCAAGGCATCTTTGATTGGTATCCCCGAATAACGAGTGAAACTCCACCGTGACACAGTGGTGCTGTAGAATCCTTACAACACATCACACTATTACGTATCTAGAGGAGCACGATATGCGCGTCGACGAGGTTTTTAAGCAGGCAGCATCCCAGGGCACCGCGCCCGTTTCGTTTGAGATGTTCCCGCCCAAGGGCGAGCTGACCCTCGACACGGCTCGCGAAGTGGCAGGCAATCTGTGCAAGCTTTCGCCGAGCTTTGTCTCGGTCACCTGCTCGGCCGGCGGCTCGGGCAACGGTGCCACCACCGCCCCCATCGCGCATATGATTTCGAGCGAATTCGACACGCCCTCGGTGGCACACCTTACCTGCGTGGGCCGCTCGCATGCCGATATCGCCGCCAAGATCGACGAGTATCGCGCCGCCGGGGTTGAAAACATCCTGGCCCTGCGTGGTGATCTTCCCGCTGGCGCGACTGAGGACGACAAGCCTGCCTCCGACTACGCCTACGCCCGTGACCTCATCCCCGAGCTCGTCGACGCCGGCTTTTGCGTGGGCGCCGCAGCCTACCCCGAGGGCCACATTGCCTGTGAGGATCTCAACCTCTCGGTCGAACACCTCAAGCAAAAGCAGGACGCCGGCGCGAGCTTCTTTGTGACGCAGCTCTTCTTTGATAACGAGTGCTTCTACCGTTTTCGCGAGCTTGCCGACAAGGCCGGCATCACCGTGCCCATTACCGCGGGCATCATGCCGTTTATGGGCAAGTCGCAGATCAGCCGCATGGTCTTTATGTGCGGCGCGTCGCTGCCCTCCCCCGTCATCAAGATTCTCGCCAAGTACGAGAACGACCCCGAGAGCCTGCAGGCAGCCGGTGTAGATTATGCCGCCCGCCAACTTTGCGACCTCAAGGAGCACGGCGCCGACGGCCTGCACCTGTACACTATGAACCGTCCTGCGATCGCCGCGACCATTATGGAGCGCCTGGGGTAATGGAAAAACCGCACATCGATACAACCGCTGTCGAAGTGCCGGCCGACCTTGCGTCGCCGGCGCTCTACCGTATCGATGCCGCGCACCATCCCCGTGTCGACCGTGCCGAGATGCTGCGGTATCTGGGTTACGGCGGCCAGCAGATTGAGCCCGAACTGTCACGACGTATTGAGCTTGTGGTCGAGCGCCTTGAGCTTGACATTGAGCCCCGTGGCGTGCGCCGCGTATTTGCCGTCGATGCCACGAGCGTGGACGAGCAGGGCAAGCCTTGCATCCGTCTGGTCGGCACCAACGTTGAGCTGCGCGGTCGCGATATCTATCGCCATCTTAAGGACGCCCGCTTTGCCGCGCTCATGGCATGCACCCTCGGCATGGATGCTGAGCGCCGTTTGCGCACCACGGGAGCCCAACATCCCCTGGAGGGCGCCGTGCTCGACGCCGCGTGCTCCGCTTACGTGGAAGCCGCCGTTGAGCAAATGGACCAGCAGGTCAAGACGGACGCCGCCGTTCATGGGCTCGCCGGCAACTGGCGCTTTAGTCCCGGCTATGGCGACTGCCCGCTCTCGGCCCAGCGCTCGATCGTCAATGCGCTCAACGCCACGCGGCTCATCGGCCTGACCGTCACACCCACCAGCCTACTCATGCCCACCAAAAGCGTGACCGCGGTGATCGGTCTGTTTGACGGCGAGGTCCACGACGCCCAGAGCCGCCCCACCTGCAATATCTGCCGCATGCGCGAGCACTGCCGCTTCCGCGCCGCCCACACCACCTGCTATTCCAGCCATTAGGAGCTCATTGATGTTTACTCCGCTTATCACTCATGATCTGGACGGTGCCGCGCTGGCGGCGCCCGTTGATGCCGCACGCCGCAATGGCGCTGCATACAAGACGCGCACAATCGACGACCTTCGCATTAAGGACGATCGACTGCGTGCCGCTATCGAGGGCACGGGGCACCTGCTGTTCGACGGCGGCATGGGCACCATGCTGCAGGCGGCCGGCATGCAGGCCGGCGCCCTGCCCGAGTTGCTCAACTTTGAGGAGCCCCAGGTCATTACCGATATTCAGCGTCAGTACGTCGAGGCCGGCTGCGACGTGATCACCGCCAACACCTTTGGCGCCAACGCCCACAAGCTCGACGGTGCCGCCACCGTGGCAGACGTCTTTGCCGCGGCCGTCGCCTGTGCCCGCGAGGCCGGCGCCCGCTATGTCGCCGGCGATATCGGCCCCATCGGCGCGCTGCTTCGCCCCCTGGGTACCCTGAGCTTCGACGAGGCCTATGACCTCTTTGCCGAGGAAGTGCACGCCGGCGTCGATGCGGGCGTGGACCTCTTTATTATCGAGACCATGACCGACCTGGCCGAGATCAAGGCGGCCGTCCTCGCCTGCCGCGAGAACTCCGACCTGCCCGTCTTTGCCACCATGACCTTTGAGGAAGACGGTCGCACCTTCCTTGGCACGAGTCCCGAGGTGGCCGCCATCACGCTCGATGCCATCGGCGCCGACGTTTTGGGCATCAACTGCAGCCAAGGACCGGCCGAGCTTCGAGGACTCGCCGCACGTATGCTCACCGTTACCGACAAGCCCATCATGGTGCAGGCCAATGCAGGACTCCCCCATGTGGACGACGACGGCAACACCGTCTTTGATATCCAGGCCCCCGAATACGCCGAGGCCGTCGCCGGCATGATCGCCGACGGCGTGAGCGTCGTGGGCGGCTGCTGCGGCACCACGCCGGCGCACATGGCGGCCTTGCGCACGCTTATCGACAACCACACGCCCAGCCCGCGCCGCCGCAAGCCCAGCATGTCGGTCACGAGCGCCCAAACGGTCGTGGACCTTCCCTGCGACGGCCACAAGATCGCCGTCATCGGCGAGCGCATCAACCCCACCGGCAAAAAGCGCCTGCAGCAGGCCCTGCGCGACGGCGACCTGGACTACGTTGTGAGCCAGGGCATCAGCCAGCAGGAACAGGGCGCCGACATTCTGGACGTCAACGTGGGCCTGCCCGAGATCGACGAGGTCAAGATCATCCAGCAGGCGACCGAACAGCTCCAGGGCTCCACGCTGCTGCCGCTGCAGATCGACTCCACCGACCCCACAGCCGTCGAGGCCGCCGTGCGCCGCTACGCCGGCAAGCCCATCATCAACTCGGTCAATGGCAAGCAGCAGATCATGGATGAGATCTTTCCGCTGGTCGCCCACTACGGCACCAACGTTGTCGGACTTACGCTCGACGAAGGCGGCATCCCCGATACCGCCGAGGCCCGCTTTGCCATCGCCGAGCGCATCGTGGCCGAGGCTGCCCGCTACGGCATCGGACCGGACCGCATCCTCATCGACTGCCTGGTCATGACCGCCTCGACCAATCAACGCCAGGCCGAGCAGATCCTGCGCGCCATGTCTCTGTGCAAGGAGCGTCTGGGCGTCAAATGCGCGCTCGGCGTATCGAACATCAGCTTTGGCCTGCCCGCCCGCCCGCTGCTGGGCTCGGTCTTTTTGGCCGCCGCCTTTGGCGCGGGCCTGGACGCCCCCATCATGAACCCGGGCTCCAAGCGCTTTATGGATACCGTCTACAGCTATCGCGTCCTGAGCGTTGAGGACGAGGGCTCGACCGAATACATCGAGCGCTACGCCGGCTGGACCGATCCGTATAAGATCGCCGCAAACCCGGCAGCAGCTCAGGCCGCATCGAGTGATGCCGTGCCCGCTGCTGGCACCGCCGGCACCGACGGCAACGACGACCCGATTCGTCGCATGGTCGTCTCGGGCCGCAAAGGCGAGATCGCTGCCGAAACCGAGCGTCTGCTGGCAGACCACGACGCCATGGACCTCATCAACAATCACTTTATCCCCGCCCTCGACGAGGTTGGCGTCCTCTTTGACCAGGGCAAGTTCTTCTTGCCGCAGCTTATGGCCTCGGCCGAGGCCGCACGCGTGGGCTTCGACACCATCAAGCGCCTGATGCCCGCCGGCGAGATTGCCGACAAGGGCAAGATCTGCGTGGCCACCGTCAAGGGCGACATCCACGATATTGGCAAGAACATCGTCAAAATGCTGCTCGACAACTACGGCTACACCGTCTTTGACCTGGGCCGCGACGTCGATCCGCAAGAGGTGCTCAAGACCGTCAAGGAGCGTGACATTAAGCTCGTCGGCCTCTCGGCGCTTATGACCACCACGGTCGTCGCCATGGAGGAGACCATCAAGCTACTTCATGCCGAGGTCCCAGGCGTCAAGATCATCGTGGGCGGCGCCGTGCTCACCCCCGAATACGCCAAGCAGATCGGCGCGGACTACTACGCCAAGGACGCCGCCGAGAGCGCGCGCATCGCCGAAGAGGTCTTTGGGCAGTAACACAACGGAAACAACCGAGCACCAAAACGTGCCGCACGCGCCACTTGGCACGTGCGGCACGTTAGAATAGATAAGACTATGCTCGTTTTGGCAGATAGGAGCGCAAGGATGGCGATCACGCCCGCAGAAATCGCGGAAACCCGCGGCATGGTTGAGGAGCAGAACCTCGACATCAGGACCATCACCATGGGTGTTTCGCTCATGGGTTGCGGCGACGAGAACCTCGACCGCATGTGCACGAAGATCTACGACCACGTGACGCACACGGCTGAGCACCTGGTCGAGACCGCCGAGAACCTCGAGCGCGAGTACGGTATCCCCATCGTCAACAAGCGCGTCTCCGTCACCCCGGTGGCGCAGATCGCCGCGTGCTGCAAGGATGAGGACCTCACCCCCATCGCGCATGCCCTCGACCGCGCGGCCGAGACGCTCGGCATCGATTACCTGGGTGGCTTCTCCGCACTCGTTCAGAAGGGCATCGGCGACGCCGACCGCCGCGTCATCCAGTCCATCCCGCAGGCGCTCGCCACCACGAGCCGCGTCTGCTCCAGCGTCAACGTCGCCAGTCTGCGTGCCGGCATCAACATGGACGCCGTACTCATGGCTGCGCAGACCATCATCGACGCCGCTAAGCTCACGGCCGACCAGGACTCCGTCGGCGCTTCCAAGTTTGTCTGCTTTGCCAATATGGTCGAGGACTCCCCGTTTATGGCGGGCGCCGTCCACGGCGGTGGCGAGGCCGACGCCGTCATCAACGTAGGCGTTTCGGGCCCCGGCGTTATGGCCGCAGCCCTGGAGACGCTGCCCGATTCCGCATCGATGATGGAAGTCGCCGAAAAGATTAAGCAGACCGCCTTTAAGATCACCCGCGCCGGGGAGCTCATGAGCCGCGAGGCCGCCCATCGCCTGGGTGTCGAGAAGGGCATTGTCGACCTGTCGCTGGCTCCCACGCCTGCCATCGGCGACTCCGTTGCCCGCATCCTCGAGATCATCGGTGTTGGCACCTGCGGTGGCCCGGGCACGACCTGCGCGCTCGCCATGCTCAACGATGCCGTCAAGAAGGGCGGCGTCATGGCCAGCTCCAGCGTGGGTGGTCTCTCCGGCGCCTTTATCCCCGTGTCCGAGGATGCCGGCATGATCGCCGCCGTCGAGGCCGGCGCGCTTTCGCTCGAGAAGCTCGAGGCCATGACCTGCGTGTGCTCCGTCGGCCTGGACATGATCGCCATCCCCGGCGACACCCCGGTCGAGACCATCGCCGGCATCATCGCCGACGAGATGGCTATCGGCGTCATCAACAACAAGACCACGGCCGTCCGCGTGATTCCCGCCATCGGCAAGGGCGTGGGCGACTGCGTTGAGTACGGCGGCCTGTTCGGCCGTGCGCCCATCATGCCGGTGAACCCCAACGCCGGCACCGTGCTTGCCCACCGCGGCGGACGCTTCCCGGCACCGCTGAACTCGCTCAAGAACTAGCTGAGGGGGACTGGCGAGGAGCCCCGGGGAGGGCAAATATATAAGGTCGCCTGCTCGGACAGTCCTGACTCGCTCGGAGAGCACATTAAGTGCTCTCCGGCTCGTGCGGAACTCGCGATCGACCTTATATATTTGCCCTCCCCGGGGCTCCCGCACATCGGGACCTCGGTTGGGTTCAATCCCTTTGGCAGTCGCTTCGCTTCTGCCCTACTTTGCTGGTGCGGCGGTTTGGCGTTGGATCGGTTCTTTCTGATATATGCTGGTTGCGGCTCTTCTTTTGGGAGGAGTCGCTTTTTTGTTGCTAGGAGGTTGGCCCGTGGTTGATGGGGATGCTCGCTCTGAGCTGCTTTCTGCTGATTGGAATGGCGAATGGATGCGCTTGCAGGCTGGTCGGCGGCGGGCTGATGATTCTTTTGAGTGGGATAAGCGGGCTCGGCATTTTCGGCCGCTTGAGGCTGCTCCGTATGCCCGGGACTTTATGAAGCTGTTGGCGTTAAAGCCTGGTGAATTCGTGCTGGATATGGGGTGTGGGGCTGGGTCGATTGCTATTCCGCTTGCTCAGGCTGGGCATTCCGTGATTGCTGCCGACTTTTCCCCTGCTATGTTGGGCACGCTTGATGCTGGCATTGAGTACTATGGACTCGAGGATTGCATTACACCGCTTGAGCTTGCTTGGGATGATGACTGGGATTTGGTTGGGCCGGTCGCGAAAGCGGTAGATGTTGCCTTTGCCAGTCGCTCTGTCACCACGACCAACCTAAAAGGCGCGCTTGCCAAGCTTGATCGAACGGCTTGTCGGCGTTGTGCCGTCACGATGGTCGCCAACTCCAGCCCGCGCTATGACCTGCACCTGATGAACGCCATCGGTGCCTCGGTTACCTGCAGTAATGGCTTTGTATATGCCTTTAACATCCTCATTCAGATGGGTGCCCTGCCGCAGGTTACGTACTTTGAATCGCCTCGTCGCGATACCTTCGATAGCCTTGAGGCAGGCGTGGCGGACTTCTCCCGCATGCTCGAGCACGGTAACGAGGATAAGATTGACCGACTACGCGACTACGTCGCTCAGCATATGATTGAGAATCCCCATGCCGGCGAGCCAGGGTCCAAGGGCGTGCCGCAGGGGCGTTACATGCTCGACCACGTCCGCAAGGTCCGTTGGGCGTTTATTGCATGGGAGCCGGTCTCTTCGGGCCGTCCATAGACCGCTTTCGGCCGCCGTACACGTCCGCCTGTAACCCGCGCTGTTCTCCCGCTCGGCATCCGCATTCTTTTTGAACTGGGCAAACACGCCCCACACCGCGCCGTTCCTGCGCTATCGTGGGACAGCTCACGTAGATTAAGGCCCCATCGCGGGGCGCCCCATAACATAGAAAGCGAGAACCCATGGCACTGACAGGAGCCCAGGTCAAGCAGCTTCGCAGCATGGCCCATCACCTCAACCCCGCCATCATCATCGGCAAGTCCGACATCAACGAGGGCACCGTCGAGCAGACGGTCGCCTACCTAGAGAAGCACGAGCTCGTTAAGTGCTCCGTACTCGATGGTTCCAGTCTTTCTGCCCGCGAGGCCGCCGAAGAGCTCGCCGAGCGCTGCCATGCAGACGTTGTTCAGGTTATCGGCCGCAAGTTCTCGCTGTATCGCGAGTCCTCGCGCAAGGACATCGAGAAGATTAAGCTCGTCTAAGAGCCAACGATCCGGCGAGCCAACATACATCAAGCTTGCGAGCGTCCGAGCAATTCGGACGCTCATTTTTTATCGTTCGACGAGCACGCGGTTAAGCCTACCCTCCACCAAGCGCTCGTACAGACGCCGCGTCTCGGGCTCGGGCACGCCATTGACCTGCTCCCTCAGGTGATGCATATGCCCACTGTACAGCTCGACGATATCGCGTCGTCGCCCCGCCGCACCGTAGACGCGCATAGCGCAACGCACCATGTCCTCGCGCGCCGTCTCTTGCCGCAACCCCGATTCCACCAGCCATACCGCCGACTGCAGGTCGTTTTCTTCTAGGGCGGCATTCGCTCCCCGAATCATGCAGTCGATATACTTCGATTCCATAATGCGCCGCATACGCAAAAAGTAGGTGGGATTACAGCCATTGGGAACATACAACGGGCCGGCATAGAGCTGCTCGATCTTAAGGCACAGCTCGATCAGATGGGGTCCGCGCGCACCCGTGCGATTTCCCAAAACTTCGCGGCTTATCTGATCAAACAACCGCACGTCGGTCTTGACGTAATCGCCGTTAAGCCCAATGCACTCGTTTTGGATCAGCACACACGACTTGCCATCCGGTGTCGGCCCCAAGGCCGAACGCAGGCGCGATATCGTCGAGTACAGATTGTTACGGGCGCTATTGAACTCGGCATGGGGCCACAGCTCCATGGCCAGCGTCTCGCGGTCGACCAGTGCATCCATGCCCAGCGCAAGCCGCTCGGCAAGCGTCGCCGCTTTCTTGCGGCGCCACATCTTATCCGTGATGGGAAACCCGTCGCGCTCGGCACGAAACGCCCCAAACATGCGAATCTCGATATGGCCAATCACATCGACACCCTCGGCATCGCCGGCCTGGAACAGACGCTCGCCTTCGCCCTCAAAGTCGTCACGCAGCGAATATCGCGACAGCTCGCGCACCGGGAGCTTCTTTCGAATTCTAGCAGCCGGCTCACCCAGACAATGCATCGCAAGACGCGCAAACAGCCGATACGACGGATCTAAAATCCCCGGGCGGTTCATGGACATCCAGGCCGCAAGGTCGCTATCTCGGCCCGCACAGGCCAAATGCAGCGCCACCATCCAGGCTTCTGCGCCACCAACCTGCGTCTGGCTTATATCGAGCAACTCCGCTTCCTCGCGCACCGAAACCATCGAGGTGTTACGCAGATATGCCGCGCGCTCCAGCAGCAATGCGTTATCGCGCATGTACGCAATCGACTCCTCGGCAAGTTTGAGCACTTGGACCGCACGGAACTTTGCATTAACCGGCCGTCCCTCTGCCAGCGACTGCCAGCCTTCTAGCAACAGGCCAAACAGCTGAATCTGATTGTCGCGCATGCGCACGGCAAAACGATCGAGCTCGTTGAACGCCGCGTCGTCGGTTACCGGCAAGCCGGAAAGGAGCCGCCGTGCCGCCAACACCATGCGCACCCAGATAGCCATCGCCTTGAGCCCACGTATGTCGAGCGCCTCCCGTACCACCGTCATCTCGTCGTCGCGCTCGTCGGTTCCCGCAAACGACCCGTCAAAGAGCTCCACCAGCATGCTATCGGCCCGTATAACAATCCCCGTGATGTCGAGCTCACAGTCGTAGGCCTTGCTCGTTTTGAGCTGCTGTAGAACGCCGCCGTCATCTCCCCGCTCGGTCAGGCAGCGCTTGACCTCGATATGCGCAGACAACATATCGAGTGCGGTATGGGATGTCTCGATTTCTGGCACGGCCAGGTTCGTAGGAAGCCCAAGCCCGTTGTCCCCATAGCAAACAGCCGTCAGTGTCTGGGCCACCCTCCATGAAACAGGGTCTATTTCGCAGGCCGCCCGTTCGCCCTCGCGCTCGATAACCGATGCCATATAGCGAGCGAGCTTTGTATTGGACACGCTGACCGCTGCCAGATATACGCCAAGCGCCTCGGCAGGCGTTGGCTCTGGAGCCGGATCGTCGGCATCGATCGTGCCCAGCGCTGCTCGGCAGATATCGGCCCCGTGCCCCGTCAGAGCAAGATCGACCCCATACTGTCCAGCAAGTTCAAGAACCGCCTCACGGTCCAAAAAGGCGTCCGCTAGGCCCATCGCCGCATCGCATCGGCCCGCCTTAAGCAAAATCCGGGCCGCCCTCGGAACAAGTTCGGGGCGAACCTCGGCCACCAACTTGCGCAAACGCAAGCGTCCGTTATCCTCCGTGCCCAGACACGTAAAACTCCGCTCGGCGGGGTCCAAGCCAAAGATCGGGTAGTCGCGTACAAAGTAGGACTGGTCGACCATCGACAGCCTTACCCCACAGGCCTCGAGTTCTGCGATATTGCCCTCGCCCATCAAAACCATGAGACATGCCACGCAAAACAGCGCATTATTGTCGAGCGAAGCCAGATCGGCAAGTGCCGCGCCATATACGTTGACAATCTCGTTTTCGAGCAGACCGGCTACGTCGCCTTGGCCATACAGACCCGTCTGCAATGCCGAAACGAGCTCGGGCACGCCCTGCGTGAGCTGATAAAAGTCGAGCGATGTGCTGATCGAAAACGCCGATGCCCACGCCGAATACTCATAGGCATGCACCTTGAGCATCTGCGCATTGATCTTAACCGAATCGCCCAGCCCATGAATCAGCTGACGATTTGAAGGACGGCAGGAGATAAAGACCCCTACCCCCATAGCGCGCAGGCCGCGAATCCTGTCGATGAGGTCTTCGGTATCGTGCTGATCGAGGTTTGGCACATTATCAATCGCGATAAGGGAGTGCGGTTTGTCTTTGAGTTCTTCGGTAACCACCTCGAGCTGCATAAACACCTCGCGCCCTGTGGCGCGATCGGCCTCGATAATCCGCACGGGGCCTCGCGTCGGGTCGCATTTAACCTCATGGGTGTACTGTAGCAGCACCGAGGTCTTCCCAAACCCGTCGGGCGCATAAAGAACCACGATGCCGGCCTTTCGGCCCTTGGCGATAAGCTCATTCATCAAGCGTTCGCGTCGCACCATATAGCCTCCGCCCAGCGGCATCAGCTCGAGGTCGTCTATACCGCTCAAATCGTTTACCATGCCCGCTCCTCAACTCGACCGTATGGACACTGTAGCCGCAAGACCATACAAGCCGCGCTATGAATAGAGCGACCTTGTGTTTTAGGTTGTCTTTTGGTACGCAAGCGGCAAGTTTTTGTACAGCGAGGGCCGATTGTTATTAATCCCCCGACTAATCGGTCTTTAAGCAGGTAAATGAGCTTGTCAGCTTGTCCCATCTAAGCGGCAGTGTAACGCAAATGAACAAGGTTCAGTTATGTCATTCAACTCGCCTAGCACCCGCTACCGTCTACGACCTTCTAGTGGTATTTTTGCATAGAATCTGGTATGGAATGAATCAAGCTGTTGGGCATCCGGCATTCGTCAAGCTTGCGGCAAGATTTTGGTCAAGTGGGCGGACAGGGATAGCAAAAAGGCCCCCGCAAAGCGGAGGCCTTAGGCAAGGCTATGTCGAGCTGCAGGATTCGCGCTACTCGCAAAGCGAAAGGGCGGCCTCGTCGGCAACGACAACGCAGTTGGTGTGCAGCTGCAGGATCGAAGCCGGGCACTTGGGCGTAACCGGACCATAGCACATATCGTGCACGGCCTGAGCCTTGGCCTCGCCGTTGGCGACGACCAGGATCATGCGGGCATACATGATGGTCTGGGTACCCATGGTGTAGGCCTGACGGGGAACATCGTCGATGCTGTCGAACAGGCGGCTGTTGGCCTGAATGGTGCTCTCGGTGAGGTCGACGCAGTGCGTGCCCTTGGAGAAGTGGTCATCGGGCTCGTTGAAGCCGATGTGGCCGTTGTTGCCAATACCGAGCAGCTGCAGATCCGGGTAACCGGCCTCGGCGACGGTGGTGTCGTACTCAGAGCAGGCAGCGGCGGCGTCGGGGTTGGAACCGTCGGGCACATGCGTGTTGTTCAGATCGATATTGATGTGATCGAAGAAGTTCTCGCGCATAAAGTAGTGATAGCTCTGGGGATCGTCGTGCGAAAGGCCACGATACTCGTCCAGGTTGTAGGTGCTGACCTCGGCAAAGTCGACGTCGCCCTTCTCGTACCAAGCAGCGAGCTGCTTGTAGGCACCGATCGGGGTGGAGCCGGTGGCAAGACCCAGCACACAGTCGGGCTTGAGGATAACCTGCGCCGAGATGATATTAGCGGCCTTGCGGCTCATATCCTCGTAGTCTTTAGCTTTAATGATCTTCATTACGCGTCCTTTCTCGTACAAGAGAGGCAAGGCTCCCTTACAAGCACTTGCCCGCGGCCCGCGTCGGCCGCAACCAACGTGTGCGGCCACCAGGGCGAGGTCGCGTAATGTATGTGTCTCGTGTCTAGCCGCGTCGAGGCCCCTGCCCGTCCACGGTGACCCGAAGCTGTTTAGCTTCGGACAAATCCCATCTTGCCACGGAGGGCGTCCTCTTTCAAGGGCGCCCTCCGTAAACGTGTTTGAATTGTAGACTAATGGCCACGTGCACTTGCTAGCGCTCGCGAGCAACGATGAGCTGGTCCATCTCTTCGACATGCACGCCAACGGAGCCCTTGATGCTCGAGAACTCAACGGAGTTGCACACCAAGATGGGAACCGTCACATCGTAGCCCTCGGCAGCAATTGCCTCGCGATCGAACTCAATGAGCACATCGCCCTTATGGACGATGTCACCCACTTGCGCATGTACGGTAAAGTGCTTGCCCTCGAGCTGAACAGTGTCCAAACCAACGTGGATGAGCACGTCCAAGCCATCGACCGTGTTAAGCGCAACGGCGTGTCCCGTGGGAAAAATAGCCTCGACCTTGGCATCAGCCGGCGCGATCACGCGCGTTCCGGTGGGCTGAATCGCCACGCCCTGGCCCAAAAGGCCGGTGGCAAACGTCTGATCGTTTACCTCGGAGAGCGGAATGACGTCACCCGAGATGGGAGCATCCAACGTAAGGACTCGACCACGCATACCAAAAGACCTTAGGACTTTAGTGAACATGCTCCCCCTCGGACATACCGATCAACCAAAATAACCTTAACAGTTTACCACTTGGCACCCGTTTTTGACCATTAGGGAAGTTCGCGCTTGACAACCTCGACGATGTCGTCGACAACGCGCTGGGTCAGCTCGTGCGTCTCGGCCTCGGCCATCACGCGGACCAGCGGCTCGGTACCGCTCGGGCGCACCAGAATGCGGCCGCGGCCGTCAAGCTCCTTCTCGGCAGCAGCGACGGCATCCCAGATGGGCTGGCAATCGTCCAGACCAGCCTTGTTGTCGGAATGCACGTTGACGAGTACCTGCGGGTACTTCTTCATGATGCCGGCAAGATCGGTGAGGGTACGACCGGTACGCTTGAGCACGGCCAGCAGCTGCAGAGCCGTCACCAGGCCGTCGCCGGTGGTATTGTGCTCCAGGAAGATGATGTGGCCGGACTGTTCGCCGCCGATGACGGCGCCGTCCGCGAGCATGCGCTCCAGAACGTAGCGGTCGCCCACGGCGGTCTGAACCATCTCGAAGCCCTGCTCCTTCATAGCGATGGAGAAGCCCAGGTTGCACATGACGGTCGAGACGATCTCGGAGTTGGCGAGCTTGCCGCGAGCGGCGAGGTCAGAACCGCAGATAGCCAGGATGTAGTCACCATCGATCTCATTGCCCTCGCTGTCCACGAACAGCACGCGGTCGGCGTCGCCGTCGTGGGCCAGACCGATGTCAGCATGGGTGCGCAGCACGAGCTCGCGCAGGGGCTCAAGGTGAGTGGAGCCGCACTCAACGTTAATGTCAGTGCCGCAGTAATCGGTGTTGATGGCATGGACCGTGGCGCCCAGGCGCTGCAGCGCGGCGGGCGTGGTCTGGCAGGAAGCACCGTGACCGCAGTCGACGGCAACGACCAGGCCGTCGAGCCTCAGGCCATCAAGCGTATCGATGGCGTGGTCGACGTATGCCTTGCGGGCGTCCTTCATCTTGATAATGTGGCCCACGCCGGCGCCGGTCGGCAGCGTATCGGCAGCCATGGCCTCCTCGGACATGACCCAGGCGCTGATCTCCTCCTCGACAGCATCGGGAAGCTTCATACCCTTGCGGCTAAAGAACTTGATGCCGTTGAACTCCGGCGGATTGTGCGAAGCGGAGATGACAATGCCGCCGTCGAGCTCGTTTTGAACAGTGAGCAGCGCCACAGCAGGCGTGGGGATGACGCCGCAGCAATGCGGGCGGCCGCCCTCGGCCATAATGCCGGCAGTCAGAGCACTCTCGAGCATGGTGCCCGAAAGGCGCGTGTCACGGCCGATGCAGATGTCCGGACCAAGGAACTTGGTCGCCGCGCGACCCAGACGAAACGCGAGGTCGCACGAAAGATCGGCGTTGGCGACGCCACGGACGCCATCGGTACCGAAGATGTTCTGGGGCATAGGATCGCTCCTTCCCTAGCAGGCGATATGCAACCGCCCACCCTAGTCGAAAAAGAAAAGCGGGACCCGCCGAGGAATCGGCAGGCCCCGCTTGTACATTGTATCTCGAAAGGAGATAAAACCTTAGCGCTTGGAGAACTGGGGAGCGCGGCGGGCCTTCTTGAGGCCGTACTTCTTGCGCTCGACCACGCGAGCATCGCGCGTAAGGAAACCGGCCTTCTTGAGGTCAGCACGGTAGTCGCCAGCGTTCAGAAGAGCGCGAGCGATGCCCAGGCGCAGAGCGCCGGACTGACCGGAGATGCCGCCGCCATCGCACAGAGCGATAACGTCGAACTGACCGGCGGTGTCGGTCACCTTGAAGGGAGCAAGGGCGTTCTCAACGAGCTGATGACGGCCGAAATACTGCTCGGCGTCACGCTTGTTGATGGTCACCTTGCCGGTGCCGGGGACGAGACGGACGCGGGCGACGGCGTTCTTACGACGGCCGGTACCCTGGTAGACAACGGTGTTCTCAGCCATCTTTAAGCCTCCAGCTCAATCTTCGTGGGGTTCTGGGCAGCATGCGGATGCTCGGCACCAGCGTAGACCTTAAGCTTGGTCATCTGGGCACGGCCGAGGGTGGTCTTGGGCAGCATACCGCGAACGGCGCGCTCGATGACCTTCTCCGGGTGCTTCTCCATAGCCTGGCGGAAGCTCTCAGCCTTGAGGCCGCCGTTGTAGCCGCTGTGGCGATAATAGGTCTTCGTGTCGGCCTTGTTACCGGTAAGCTGGACCTTATCGGCGTTGATGACGACAACGAAGTCGCCGCAGTCGCTGTTGGGCGTGAACTGGGGCTTGTTCTTACCGCGCAGGATCATTGCGATCTGGGTGGCAAGACGGCCCAGGACAGCACCATCGGCGTCGACGAGAACCCAGTTGCGCTGGACCTCACCCTGCTTGGCGTAGTGAGTCGATTTCGAAATCACTTAGACTCCTCCATGTACAGTACGTGTTGTTACAGAGATTCACGGGGCTCTGCAAGTAACCCGTCCATATTACCCCGCTCGCCGTACGAGTCAACAGGTATTTTGGCTCCGACCAGAGTTTCTGCACATGTCATCCACGAGCCGTGATTTTTCCAGCTCTTTAGCTGTTGTCATTTTTTGAGGGTTCGCCGTCGTTAGCGCTCAACGAACTCTTGGATTTCCGCGAGCAGGCGCTTTGCCTCCTGACGGCCCTGGATATACAGGTCGAGGAGCTTTGCCGAATCGTGCTCAACGTGGCCGACCTCGACCGGCTTTTGCGGAGCGACGACCAACGCACGGCCCTCGCGCTCATACTTCCACAGGTGCATGCGCTGAATGTTGTAGCGGTCGTGGCGCGTCTCGATTCCCTCGAGCAGATAGGGGTAGTCGGCATAGCGGGCGCGCGCGGCAGGCATAAACTCATAAGGCTTTTTCTCATACGAACGATCCTGCGTGACGATGACGACTGCACGGTCGAAGCCCGCCTCCTCCAGCACGTGCTCGATGGGGATCGAATCGGCTACGCCACCGTCGACGTATTTGTGCCCGTCAATCTCGACCGGCGGCGTCACCAGCGGCA
This sequence comes from uncultured Collinsella sp., assembly GCA_902482035.1. GTDB lineage: Bacteria > Actinomycetota > Coriobacteriia > Coriobacteriales > Coriobacteriaceae > Collinsella. The sequence continues at coordinate 38,742 of CABSYW010000005.1, forward strand.
GCGACGTCGATGCGCGCACGGCATCGAGGTCGAGCACGGCGCTTTTGACCGGGAGGTACGTGGCGGTTCCAAAGAGCATGTCCGTAGCGACGGCGTACATCTCGATGGGGCTCGCGTCGAACGTCTCGTTGTCAAAGGGATCCAGGCGGTCCTGGACATCGTTGAAGATAAAGTCGTAACCCACAATGGAGCCCGTGGACGCAAACGATGCGGCGCCCATGAAGCGGCTGTCATTGCAGAAAGCCAGGTTGATGCGGTTGGCACGGCCGATCTGGTGCGACTTGTAGTTCACGCCGTTGAGGGCGCCGGCCGATACACCGTAGACAGCCGGAATCTCGACGCCGGCCTCCATGAGAACGTCGAGCACGCCCGCGGTAAACTGCCCGCGAAAACTACCACCCTCCAGGACGAGCGCGACCTTGCCGGCGTTCTTTGCCTTATCTTCTGCAGTCATATTGACCTCCTGCGATTGCGTTTTGGCTTTCTTCTACCCAGTTTTGGGATGGCGAGAGCGCAGGTTTTGGAGTTGAGGAGGGCGGGGCGGCCGGCGGGAAAGCGCGTCCCATTCTCAGAGCAAATTCCGGGTCGTATTTTCCGCTGAGCCCGCCATCAGGAAAATGAATCCCATTCCGAGCTTAGATTCCGGGATGCGCTTTCCGCTTGAGGCATCATCCGGAAACTACGTCCCAGTCTGAGCGCGGATTCCGGGACGTGCTTTCCGCCTGGGCTGCCATCGGGAAAGCGCGTCCCGGTCTGCGTTGCCAAGGCGTTTTCTTTACGCCCACGCCCTGCACAGAGTTCGATTCTCCGCGGTGCGGAGGATCCGTTGATGCGGGGCTTGGCCAGCTGAAATTCGATAAACATCGCATCAATTTTGAGTCGAAAGTTTGCGCGGAGAATCCGCGTATTTGCTTCGCAAATACGCACCGGCTTCGGCCGCCTGCCGGCGCCCTCGCCCGCTCGCTACAAACGCTTCGCGTTTGCTTAACGCTCGCGCCCTGCATAGAGTTCGATTCTCCGCGGTACGGACTAGAAATAAAAAGACAGGTAGATACGAATATCTACCTGTCTGTTGCTTATGGTGGAGGCGCGGAGAATCGAACTCCGGTCCACGAAAGCCCCCTGATTGGCATCTCCAAGCTCAGTCGCTGGTTTAGTCTCGGATGCTTTGCGCGCAGCGACACGCTCGCGGCGTCCTAACCGGTTCGGTCTTAGCCTGCGCCATACCGATTACGTGCGCAGGAGCATTCCCCTAAAATGACGTCGCGCCGGTGTCGGGGAAATCACCGGGTTGACGCGCCGCAATAAATTAAGCAGCGAGAGCCATAGGCTCAAAAGAAGAGTTGTTGTCAATTCAATTTGACGGTACCCCTGTTTAACGAGGCGAGGAGACCTCGGCTTGCTTCCTCTCTCAGAGCTATCGTGTCGAAACCAGTCGCCCCCGAATGTCGGGAAAGTCTGGATGGCATCGGGCCTGCAAGCACCCAACAGCCGTCGACTTTTCAAGGAACACGCGGGGTGAACCCCGCTCGTGGATAGCTATCTTACCACGTTCTAAAGGCAGACAGCTGTTCTATGCACGAGCTGTGAAGACCCCAATGTGCTCCGCACTTCGCACTTTTGCTACCGATCGCGTCACGTATATTTTCGCCAAGCAAAATTGACCCGTCGAAAGGACCGTTATGGATACCAAGCAGCAGCTCGTCAATGCCCTCGCAGGCCTGGGCTCAACCATTACCGAAGCTATGGATGTCATCGAAGGCTTTGTCCCCTGCGGACATCCCGCCCTCACGGTATCGAACGCCCTTGTTGCGCTGGACGCCGACGATAATGTAGCTCTCGCCCAGCAGCTTGAGACCGTCGAGGGCTTTATCGACCACGTGAGCGAAAACCGCGGCGTGACCGCCTACCACGGCGTCGAGGTCGAGCTCGCGGGTCCCAAAGCCGATCTGCTCGCAGCAATCCGCGAGGTAGGCGCCCTTATGCAGACCGCAGGCGTCAAGAACACCCAGGTCAACGAGTGGGTCTACCGCAGCCTGGCAGCACTCGACAGCTCCGACGAAAAGGCAGCCGAGCAGCTCGCAGAAAGTCCCACCATTAAGGCCGAGCTTTTGTAAATAGCAGACGCGGGTCCCTTGGCGCATCGTCGTCCAAGAGGCCCGCAACCAGTTCGCGTCAACCGATAGCCGCGCCACCGCGTTCGGCCAGCGCGAGAATCGGCATCATCTGGCGCGGAGTCTTTGCTGCAAGATCGGCATGTTCGAGCAGCTTGCGATCGTTGGTCACCAAGTAATCGACCTGCGCGCGCTTGCACGCGGCGAGCACCAAGTTGTCCTCGTAATCGCGATGGAGCGCTAAGTATTTGTCGGCCAGCCAAAGGTCCGACGCATCCGCACCCACGGCCGTGGCGTTTTCGGTCATGTTCCGAACAAATGCCAACGCCGCATCGCCAATTGCACGGGCAGACGCCTCGTCGAGCGCTCCCCCGCTGGCAAGAACGCTACGCTTCAGCTCGTGTTGGACAACGTACAGCACGTCCTTGGCAATATGCACCGGAAAGAACAGCAACGCCCCCGTCTCCGTCGCCTGCCCAATAAACGCACGCGCGGCAAGCGACTCGGCATGGTCGACGCAAAACGAATCAACCCATACGTTGGTATCCACCATTATTTTGAGGGGAGCCCCGCTCACTGGATCATCCCCTTTTGGCGATAATGCTCATCCATGGCTTCGGAATAGATTGCGTCCCAACCGCGATCGTCGGATACGGGCGACGCAGCGATACCCAAATCTGCATAAAGCCGGTCTGCCGCTGCCCACGACGCGGCAAACGGAGTATCGGGCGCGACGGCCTGGTGCCGGTCGTCGACAGCCGCAAGCACCTCCTCGCACTGCCCGCCACCCTGCGCGACCTTGGCCACCACCTTTTTGATGAGCTCGGGCAGTGACCCGCCCGAAAGCCGCAGCGCTTCCTCGGCACGGTTCTTGACCTGGCGATCCACGCGAACGTTCACCTGCGCCATGCCGCTAACAGCACCCACGCTGATCCCGCTCCCTTCAATTGCTAACACCGCTAGCAACACTATATAGAGGAGCTAGCAAATGGTCAAATGCAAAAGGCCTACGCCCAGACGGCACCGATGCCGTCTGGGCGCAGGCCAGATAACGTGGGCGAACACGCCTGCTAGCGCAGATATGCCTTCGCGTTGCCCAGGCTGTAGGCGATCGTTGAGCCGTTGTGCAGCAGTGACGACGTCTGCGGAGTGATCATGCCGGTAATGCCCAGCGCCAGGAGCGCCGAGTTGGTGAGCATCACCTTGGAATACGAACTCGTCAGACGGTCGATAAGCCCCTGGCTCATGCGGCGCAGGCGCACGATTGCAGCCAGATCCGTATCGGTCAGGATGATGTCGGCGACCTCCTTGGCGATGTCGCTTCCGCCGCCCATGGCCAGACCCACATCGGCCAGGCCCAGCGCCGGCGAATCGTTGACGCCGTCGCCCACCATGGCAACGTGGCGCCCCTCGCCCTTAATGCGCTCAACATACGCGTACTTGTCCTCGGGCAGCAGCTCGGCCTTAAACTCGTCGACACCTGCCTCGCGAGCAATGCGCTCGGCCGTGCGCTCCGAGTCGCCCGTGAGCATGACCACGTGCTTAACGCCCAACGCGTGCAAGTCGGCGATGGCCTCGCGCACTCCGGGCTTAAGCGGGTCCTCGATACCAAGCACGCCGACGACCTTGCCGTCGACCGCCAGATACAGCGGCGACAGCCCCTGCATCTGGGACTCAATTTGCTCTTGCGTCTCCGCCTCTAGCTGGGCATGCTCGTCGTCGAATACAAAGTGAGCGGAACCGATGATGGCGCGACGCCCTTCGATGGACGAAGCGATGCCGTGCGCCACAATATACTCGACAGCAGCGTGACGCTCGCGGTGCTCGAGCCCGCGCTCGCGAGCGGCGTTGACCACGGCACGCGCCACCGGATGCGGGAAATGCTCCTCCAGGCATGCGGAAAGGCGCAGGACCTCGTCCTCGCTCCAGCCGTCGGTGGTGAGCACGCAGGCAAGACGCGGCTGTGCCTCGGTGAGCGTGCCGGTCTTATCAAACACAATGGTGTCGGCCTTGGCAAACGACTCAAAGTACTTCGCGCCCTTGACCATGACGCCCATCTTGGCAGCGTCGCTCATAGCAGTCATAACGGCGACGGAACCCGTGAGCTTGAGTGCGCACGAGTAGTCGACCATCAGTGCCGCTGAGGTCTTGATGAGGCTGCGGGTGGTAAGCGCAACCAGGCCCGCGAGCAGGAAGTTCCACGGGACGATCTTGTTGGCAAGGTCCTCCATATGCGACTGGCCCTCGGACTTGAGCGAGTCGGCCGTCTGCACGAGCGAGACGATTGAGCGGAGCTTGGTTTGCGCCGTATTGGCGCGCACACGCACCAAGATACTACCGTCTTCCACGACAGTGCCGGCGAACACGTCGTCGCCTGCGCTGCGCTCGACGGCCAGCGGCTCGCCGGTCAGGGTCGCCTGGTTGACCATGGCGCTCCCCTGCTCGACAACACCGTCGATGCAGATGGACATACCAGTGCGTACGGCGACCAGATCGCCGGGCTCGAGCTCGGTGGCGGCAACACTCACCTCGGTGTCGCCGACCACTTTTTGCGCCTTGTCGGGTACGTCGAGCAGCGAGTTGATGAGCTCGTTTTCGCTCATGGCGCGCGTGTAGTCCTCGAGTAACTCGCCCACGTTGAGTAGGAACATCGTCTGGCCCGCGGTGTCGACATCACGTTTGACGAACGAAATGCCGATGGCCGAAGCGTCAAGCACAGGAACGGTTAGGCGCGGCTGCGCCAGCTCATGAAGGGCAGCGCGCAAAAATGCCATGTAACCGGCCACGACAAACACCGCACGCAGAGGCGTCGGCAAGAACCAGCGGCGCGCGTAGTGGGCGCCGATAAGTGTGGCAAGATCCATGACGAGCTTGTGCTTGCGTGGCTCAAGCTGCATCACGTAACCCGTCTTTGCGTCGGCAATGGCCTGGGCATCGAGCGCACACAAGGCGTCGAGCACGCCCGCACGACACTGCTCATCATATTCGAGCGCCATCTGGCCAATACGGCCGTAAACGCGCACCTTGTGCACGCCGTCGATGTCGCCGCTGAGCTTAAGAAGCGCATCGAGATCACTCTCTGGCACAGGACCCGCCAATTGAAGACGGGTCCTGCCGGGGATCTCGCTAATAATCGAGAATCTCATAGTTTGTGCCTGGGAGCGTTACTCTGCTGCCTCGTCCGCAGCGGCCTCGCTCTGGGTGATGAAGGCCGCCTCGGCAACCATGTCGTCGACATTAGCCTTGGCCTGCTCGACCATGTCCTGATAGCCGTTCTTGATGCGCATGCCGCACGCGATACCCTGCACGCAGGCATTCTTGACCGGAGCGCTGGTAAGCAGCTTGATGCCGGCCGTGCCAAGCAGAAAACCGCCACCGACAAGCAGGGTATTGAACGTCGACTTCTTCATGTTGCTTCTCCCTTTTGCCGCATTGGACGCGGCACGGTGCCTCAGCACCCGAGTAAATAAGTTTGCTCGAGCACACTTTTAGAAAATAGTTTAGTTTATCTAACTATTAAGGTCAACAAAGGTTAACTTTTTGGAAATCTTGGGTCGCGGAACAATCGGCTTCTGGCGATCCGCCCGCCGCGATGTACATCCGTGACGCCAAAGAGGAAGCCCTCCCCTCTCCAGCAAATTGAAGGTGAATGGTTTTCCGCGAAGTGAACGAGCAAAATTGGACCCCCGAAGCATCCGCATTTTTTCGCAGCAAAACCGCAGGAAACACTCGACAAAACCGCAGGAAACCGAGCCAGAAAAGTGTTGATGTTTCAGGGGTCCAAAATAGGTCGTTCACTTCGCGGAAAAGTATTCACCTTCGTTTTCAACATCCACAAAAAATGAGGGCGCCAACGGCGCCCTCATTCACCAAATTCCATCCAGCCCCGCCTGGCCCGAACGGCCGAGTCGTCAGAACCGAGGGGCCGGGCGCAGGGCCTTGCCTCTCAATGAGTTCCCCTCAAAAAAACAATGGGCGCGCCAACGGCGCGCCCATTCACTCTATTTCATCAGCTCACCTGACCCGAACGGCCGAGTCGTTGCAGAACCCGGGAGCCCCGGCAGGGCGGGTGCTTGCTCAAAATGAGTTCCGCACGCAAAGAAGGCCACTTAATGTGGCCTTCGTCTTGCGCAGGACTGTTCGAAATTTTGAGGAAGCACCCGCCCTGCCGGGGCTCCCGGGTTCCCGTTTACGAGAGCGACGTTCTCAGCAACTCGTTGAAGAGTTTCGGATTGCCCTTGCCGCGGCTCGCCTTCATGCACTGGCCCACCAAAAAGCCGATGACCTTCTGGTTACCGTCACGATACTGCTGCGCCTGATCGGCACAGTTTGCAAGCACCTCGTCCACAATCGGCTGCAGCGCGCCGGCATCGCTCACCTGACGCATGCCACGCTCGTCGACGATCTTGTTGGGATCGTCGCCGGTCTGGGCCATGGCCTCAAAGACCTCGTGAGCCTGGTTGGAGCTGATGGCATCGGTCGCCAGCAACTTGGCAAGAGCTGCCACCTGAGCCGGTGCAATGCCGGACTCGGCGAGCGACACGCCTGCGCCCTTAAGGTAGGCGATCATCTCGTTCACCAGCAGGTTTGCGACCGTCTGCGCCTCCTTACCAGCCATGCCGGCAGCGGCGGCCTCAAAGAACTCGGCAAACTCCGGGTCGCCGGCAATCTGCTCGGCATCGGCCGTCTTAATGCCAAAGTCGGCCTCAAAACGGACGCGCTTGGCATCGGGCAGCTCGGGGATCTCGCCACGGCAGCGCTCGATGAACTCGTTGTCCAGATCGAACGGCGCCAGGTCGGGATCGGGGAACAGGCGATAGTCGTCGGCCGTCTCCTTGACGCGCATGACCACGGTGCGCTTACGGCTGGGCTCCCAGTGACGGGTCTCCTGATAGATGATGCCGCCCTCCTCGAGCACCTCGGCCTGGCGGCAAATCTCGTAGGCAAGGCCATCGTGCAGGCTCTTAAACGAGTTGAGGTTCTTGAGCTCGGTCTTGGTGCCCAGCTTGGTCTCGCCGCGGCGGCGCAGCGACACGTTGCCGTCGCAGCGCATGGAGCCCTTCTCCATGGAGCAGTCCGAAATGCCCAGCGTCACAAAAATGCGACGGAGCTTCTCCATAAACAGACGCGCTTCCTCGGGCGTGCGCAGGTCGGGCTCGGTAACGAGCTCAATCAGCGGCGTGCCGCAGCGGTTGTAGTCGACGAGCGACTCGGCCGCGGCGGTAATGCGGCCCTCGGCGCCGCCCACGTGGACCATCTTGGCGGCGTCCTCCTCCATGTGGATGCGCAGGATGCGAATGGGCACCGTGTAGGAACCGTCCTCGCGACGCTCGGGCATCTGCAGGTTGGACGCATCGTAGCTGGCCAGGTGACCGGCGCGCTGGTTACCCTCGCGCATGGTCGACGTCATGGACGTGGACAGGCCCTCGGCGTTGGCCGAGGCGCTCGCCAGGCTCTGAGCCTCGGCCTCGCCAAACGCGCAGTCGGGGCGCTCGGCGGCACCGCGACCGGTCACGTCCAGGTCCAGGTGACCGTACATGGCAAAGGCGACCGGACCCTGCGTGGTCTGGAAGTTCTTGGCCATGTCGGGATAGAAGTAGTGCTTGCGGTAGAACATCGAGTGGCGCTGGATCTCGCAGTTGGTGGCGAGACCGGCCTTGACGATGCTCTCGATGGCGCGCTTGTTGGGAACCGGCAGGGCGCCGGGCAGGCCCAGGCACACCGGGCACACGTTGGCGTTGGGCTCGTCATCGTGGCTGAGTTTGCAGTTGCAGAACATCTTGGTATCGAGTGCGGTGAGCTCGGTATGGATCTCCAGGCCGATCACGGCCTCCCAATCCTGCAGGACCTCGGAAAGCTCCTTCATTACAGCTCGCCTCCCTTCCCGGCAAAATCGGGCGCGACGGAAAGCGCGGGCGCACCCGTGGCGGCATCGGCAAAGCCGCGCTCCAGGGCGCGGGCAAACGTGAGCAGCTGACGGTCCTTAAACGCCGGACCCACCAGCTGGGCAGAAACAGGCAGCTGAGTATCCTCGCCCAGGCCCAGCGGCACCGAGATACCGCCGTTGCCGCAAATGTTGAGCGAGATGGTATACAAGTCCGAAAGGTACATCTGCGTGGGATCGCTAATCTCGCCAAACTTAAAGGCCGTGCGCGGCGAGGCGGGCATGAGGATGGTGTCCACCTTGGCATACGCGGCATCGTAGTCCTGCGTGATGAGCGTGCGGGCCTTTTGCGCAGCGTAGTAGTACTTGTCGTACACGCCCGAGCTCAGCAGGTAGGCGCCGAGCATCTGACGGCGCTTGGCCTCGGCGCCAAAGCCGTGGGCGCGCGAAAGCGAGCTCTGGTCGGACAGGTTGGCGCAGCCCTCCTCCTGGTAGCCGTAGCGAATGCCGTCGAAACGGGCCAGGTTGGAGAACGCCTCGGCCGGGCCGATAACGTAGTAGGCGGCGATGGCGGCGTCCAGGTGCGGCAGGTCGACCTCGACCAGCTCGGCGCCCTGGTTCTGCAGCTCCTGGGCGGCGCGCTGAACAGCGGCCTTGACCTCGGACGTCAGGCCCTCGGCCTCCATAAACGCAGGGATGATGCCCACGCGCTTGCCCTCGATGCTGTCGTTGAGGTGCTCTGTAAAGTCGACGGCGCAGTCCTGGCTGGTGCAGTCGTACGGATCATGGCCCGCGCCGGTAAGCGCGTTCATGGCCAGCGCGACATCCTCGACCGTGCGGCCAAAGGGGCCCACCTGGTCGAGCGACGAGCCAAAGGCAACCACGCCGTAACGGCTCACGGCGCCATACGTGGGCTTAAAGCCCACCACCCCGCACAGTGACGCCGGCTGGCGAATGGAGCCGCCGGTGTCCGAGCCCAGCGAGAGCGCGACCTCGCCCGCGGCGACGGCGGCAGCGGAGCCGCCCGAGGAACCGCCGGGCACGCGCTCGGTATCCCAAGGGTTGTTGGTGCGGTGGAACGCCGAGCTCTCGGTGGAGCTGCCAAAGGCAAACTCGTCCATGTTGGCCTTGCCCATGGGCAGGCAGCCGGCATCGAGCATACGCCGGACGCAGGTGGCAGTGTAGACGCTCTGGTAGTCCTCGAGCATGCGGGAAGCGCAGGTGGTGCGCGTGCCCACGAGGTTCATGTTGTCCTTAATGGCCAGCGGCACGCCCGCGAGCGGGGGCAGCGGCTTGCCTGCGGCACGGTCGGCATCCACGCGCGCAGCGGCCTCGAGCGCGAGCTCGGGCGCCACCTGCAGGAATGCCTGGACCCCGCCCTCGCGCGCCTCGATGGCGGCAAGGGAGGCCTGGGCCACCTCGGTAGCGGTAAAGTCGCCGGCGGCAACGCCCGCGGCAATCTGGGCGGCGGTAAGGGAATCGAAGCTTAGCGCCATTACTCGCTCTCCCCCTCTCCCAAAATGGACGGCACGCGGAAGTAGCGGTCGCGCGCGCTGCCGGCGTTTTCGAGCGCGACGTCGAGCGGCAAATCGCGCTCGGGCTCGCGCAGGTCATCGCCCATCACGTTGGACAGGCTTCCGATGGGATGGAACGTGGGCTCCACGTCGGGCAAGTCATATCGCAGGACGGGCTCGAGCATCTGGACGGCGTCGTTCATGTAGGACGTCATCTGGGTGAGCTCGTCATCGGTCAGTGCGATCTTTGCGTACTCGGCGATGCCGCGCACGTCTTTCTCGCTGAGTGCCATAGGCGCTCCCTTCCGCATAACAGATAAACCGCTCTAGTATACAAGGCAACGCCGCTTGGAGCAGGTGCTTTACCCAAATGCAGCGAAAACGTAACGAGGGCGGCGGTTGTCAGGGCATGGTCCGGCGGTTCTACAGCGAAACCGCACCGTCCATAGCGAAAACCGTCTCGTCCGCAGCGAAAAGCATCACAACATTCGACGTTTTTCGCCAAAATCGCGATTTTCATCGAATGTTGTGATGGTTTGGAAGCCCCGACCACCACAAAGGTTCCTGTCCCCATTGTGGTGGTTCTGAACGGTGTCCTATGCCGAGGCTTTAGCCTTGCGACGTTTGCGGACCGCGTGGATCACGATGTCCAGCAGCAATAGCACAATGGCCACGACCACGATGAGCACGGCGAACTCGCGCTTACCCCAGTGGCGACCAGCCAGCGACTTTTGCTTGTCGACGTCCTTCTTGCTGTACTTGGTGCGCACGCAGTGCACCAGCAGGCGATGGTCGTTTACGCCATAAGGGGTGCAGGTGACGAGCGTCACCTTGTCGGCGCCCGGCTCGATGGTCAGCGACTCCATCTCCTCGGGCAGCACGACCTCGGAGTCCACCATCTTGTAGGCGAGCGTCTTGTTCATGGTGTGCAGCAGCACCAGGTCGCCGGGCTCCAGCGAATGGATATCGTCGAACATACTCAGGTTGCGCATGCCCGAGTGCGCGGTGAGCACGCAATGCGTCGAGGTGCCGCCCACCGGCAGGCTCGTGCCCTCCAGGTGGCCGACGCCCGCCATGAGGACCTCCTCGCTCGTGCCGTGGTAGATAGGCATGCTCACGTCGATGGAGGGGATTTCGACCCAGCTCATCATGGGGTCGCGGTCAAAGATGAGCTGCTGGTCGTAGGGCTCGATCTGGTCGGCGGGAAGCTCGGTGGCCTCGCCGGCAAGTTGCTCGTTATAGGAGCGCGCCTGAAGCAGAATGCGCTCGCGCTCCTCTTCCGACAGCGCGTCCACGGTGCTGGACACGGTACTGATCTGGTTGAACACACCCGAGGCCTCGAGCCGGTCCAAGATCCACGGCCAAGTCATAAGGCCCACGCCAATTAGGATGATGACGATGGTGATGAGCCGGTCGGCCCAGCGCGGCAGTCGCTTGCGGCGGCGCTTAGGTTTTGGTTGAGGTTTGGACTGAGGGCTTGAGCCACCGTTGGCCGCGGCGTTATTGCTCTTCATATGTTTGGCGCCCTGCACCATCGCCAGTCACTCCTCTACAACTCAAGTTGTCTAAACAAATAATAGCCGATTAGCGAGCTCCTGCGCCGGACAACGCAGCTAGGACCGAAACGCCGCCTACGGTTCGAATTCTTGGAGACCTTCTACAGCGCTTCTTGCCATGGATATTCCTTTCCAAACATGCGATCGACTTCGAGCTGAATTCGCTCATCGTCAATTGCCGCCAAAGATAGCGCAAGCGAAATGTTGTCGACACGGGAGGAGTCGGCAAACACGGGCGCATAGCGCCACGCTTGGATCATCGCCGTTTCGTTATCCGGCAACTCCCCGTCTGCGACTTCGAGATCGCTCAGTTGACGCCATGCACTTCTTAAGACGGCCTTTTGTTCCATGCCCGGCGCAGCGAGCATCGAACGCGCAGCGAGCGCCGTCTCCCCGGCGTCAACAAGATAGTCGATCTGCGGCGTCTTCCTTGCAAAAAAGACCTTCGAGACAGGCGAGGAGAGCTCTGCCATGTGCTCACTGAGCAGAAGATCAACGGCAACAGGGAACACGACTACACGTCGCTCGCAACGCTCGCGCCTCGCGAGCCCCCTGTCAACAAGCTCGGTTATGGCCTCACTCGCACGGCTTGCCGAGATCCCAAGCGCACGACAAAGGTCGTAGGGGCGATATGGCTCTTGGGCTGCTCCCCAGATTGCGGCAGCCTGCGCGTTGGGTGACATCTTGGTCGCGTGGTTGCGAAACCGGGCGCCGCCCCTCTCCGTGCAGGCTGTGCCCATAAATGGAAGAAAAGCCTGTCTACCTGGGCAGACAAAGGGAATCCCTTGTGCGACCAACGCTTTGCGCTGACGTGCATCGGCATCAGGAAACGAAACGACAACAGGGGTCTCCGCACGCAAGGCTAGCTGACTATAGACCCTCTTGGCCTCGGGAAGCCCGACGCCAGTAGGCAAACTTGCAAGCAAAAACGAAAAACCGTTTGCGTCAACAGCGCGGACCTCAATCGCCCGCGGATGCAGCGGCAAGCGTGCGAATCCAGGCCAAGTTTTGGTCTTGGCGGAGAGGCCTAGTGCTTCTTGTAAGTAGATTAGCGCTTCGTTCATTTCCATCGTTTTCGTTTGATTCCAGTTTATATTGGAATTATACATAATTTTCGGAATTAACGAGATTTCGTTCGTGCCTAAGCCCGCATTTGCGTTTTCAAAATGTCCCGGATCGGCGGGGCGATTCGGGATACAATGTCAATAGAAAACGACGCACCCCGCGTAAATGTTTGGGAGCGCGGGCGGCCTAGTTTTCAGCTTTTGTTAAATGCCCGGGATCCGACCCCCGGGCATTCTTATTTGCGCTTGTTGCGGCGCAAATGCCTTCTACCGTCCGCACCGCGCGTACGCCTACGGACCTTAAACCGAACCTCATACGAGTCAAGAAACGCGATGACGAACGTGCCCACCGCCGCGAGGGCGGCGAGCGCGTTAAGGAATTTCAGCATTTGGGGACCTCCGATCGAGTCGTCGGCCGCCCGCGCACGGAATGCGTCGCAAGGATATTTTACGGTGGTTGCACGCACCACGCCTGGTAAACGCGATTTTGAAAAACATTTGTTTGATAGTTACAAACACGATTCCTCATCCAGCGGAGCCTGGCCGCATTGTCCGGGTTTGCCCGACGTGTTTGCGTTTTCAAAATGTCCCGAATCGGCGGGGCGATTCGGGATACAATAACTACAGGAAACGACGCACCTCGCGTAAGTACTTAGGAGCGCGGGCGACCAGTTTCCGACGTTGTTAAATGCCCGGGCTCCGAACCCCGGGCATTCTTATTTGCGCTTGTTGCGGCGCAAATGCCTTCTACCGTCCGCACCGCGCGTACGCCTACGGACCTTAAACCGAACCTCATACGAGTCAAGAAACGCGATGACGAACGTGCCCACCGCCGCGAGGGCGGCGAGCGCGTTAAGGAATTTCAGCATATGGTGACCTCCGATCGAGTCGTCGGCCGCCCGCGCACGGGATGCGTCGCAAGGGTATTTTACTGCGAGTGTATGCACCCACAGCTGGTAAACGCAATAATTGCAAACATCTGTTCGATAGGCAGACATTCGGTCTATCGGGCAATGGAGCCTGGCTGCGCTGTCCAAAAAACGGGGCAGACTCCAGCGCGGAGTCTGCCCCGAAAAGAGAATGGCGAAGCAAGAACGTCGATGGACGAGAAAAGTGTCCGCAAGTCTCATGGCCATCACATCCCACCTGCCAAGATGGGTGAGCGAGCGTTACTCCTGCTCGGACTCCTCGGCCTGCTTACGGCTGCGGATGAGGTGCGCCACGCCGATGCACAGCACCGCGCCACCAGCGATCCAAGTGAAGGTCACGCCGTTAAGACCGGTCAGCGGGAGGCCAACCTTCTTGGTATCGCCGACGGTGATGTTGAAGGTGCCGTCGTCGTTTGTGATTGTGTCAGCGTTGGCTTCGAGCTTGTTGTCGTCCTTCACATTGTTCGGCGTGCCGATGATGACCTGGTCTATCTGACTGGTATTAATCTCATACTTGGCTCCAACCGAGCTTTCACCTGAAGCCTTGCTGTCCCTGTTTGGCGTAATCGTGAAATCGAAGGGCTGCACTTTATCGTAATTAGCGGGAGCGTCCGTCTCCACAACCGTATAGGTTCCCGCACCAAGGCCCTTGATAGTAATAGCACCGTTGGTGACGGAAAGCTTGTGCTCAGCGCCTACGAGGGTTCCATCGGACTGAACGTATTTCCCCTGCAAGTTGGAATCCGCCGCTGACTTCACCCTGATAGTAAATTTAATATTCGGATCCTTAAGCGCCTCCTCGGTGCCAAGGTCAACCTTATTAAGCTTGAGACCATAGGTGTAGGTCTTGACCTCATCGGGCACCGTCGTGCCGGTGTCGTTGGTCATAGGGTTGTTTGAGTACGTAAGCGTAGCGGTGTTGGTGTTGCCTGCGTTGCCTCCAATGGCGGCCTCGCTGTTGATCTTTGCCTTATAGGAGACGACAATGCAGGATTCCGAGGTAACACCCGCCACACTCTTAAGATTGCTGCAGGTCCAAGTCGTAGTCTTTATTCCAGTCGTTGTGTCAGCAACTTCCTTGCTTTGAGTAAAACTCTTCGTCACATCGATGCCCCCCGTATGAGCCTGAGCAAGACTCCTACTCGCAAACAAAGTTGCTGTGAAGCCACTCTCCAGCGTCAGGCCCTTGGAGAGCTGGTCGGAGAACTGATAGTAATACGTATCGTACGTGTCATAGTTGCCAGCGATAGTACCGTAGAGGTTGTACGTAACATCCTGACCGATATGGGAATCGGCAGCGTCGTGCTCCGCGCTACCCGCGTCGCTGACAATCTTCTTCTCGACGGTAGGGATTTTCTTTTTCGGCGTAATATTCACTGCATCCGTGCCGTTCACGAGCTTAAAGATAGGCGAGGTGAAGACATCGGTCGATTGCTCGACTGCCGAGCCGTCAGTGGGCTTATAGACACCATTGGTGAGGAACAGCCAGTAACCAGCATCGAGTCCAGTAAGCGTGTTGTCTCCTTGCTGGGTCGTCTTCCAAGTGAAGCTTTCATCGCTAAGCTTCTTTGCAATTTTATTCAAAACGTTATCATTGGCGATACGCGAATCAGTTCCGTTCACTTGAGCATTCGTGTTCAGCCATTCGGCAGCAGCCTGGGCATTCATGCTAGTATAATTACCTAAATTGTGAGCTGTGCTCCATTCGTTGATTGCGCCTACGACGGCAGTCTGGATTGCCTTCTGCTGCTCACCAGAACCTGCCCACTGAATATTCTTGACAGTAGTGCCGTCCACATCAGCCGTAAAGATCTGGATGCCCTTGTAAGTCGTAGTCGAAGAATACGCGTTGTCTATGAACGTCACGGTCGTGTTGCCCTCAGCAAACGCCATGGTCACCGGCGCCATCACGCCGCCGAAGCTCAGCGCTGCTGTGAGGCCGGCGGTTACTGCCAGGCGTGCGATGTTCTTGCTCATGCTCATCTTCTTTTCCTCTGCTTTCTGCTCGAATTCCATTTGATCTAAATCTGTCTGTCTGTGTCTTAGCATCTACTTCGCTACGTCTCGCCCCGCTCTCTGTGGGGCTGCCAGCTACTCTTTATGGCTGCCACCTCCCCGCTTGACCAGGAGCGCGACCACGATGAGCGCGGCTCCGGCGGCCGCTGCGGCGGCCGCGGCGTACATTGCCATATCGCCAGTCGAGGGCATAAAGCCTCCGGTGGTAATGCTAGGGGGTGTGCCGGTGGGCGTGTTGATGAGCGACGCCTCCAGGCTGCCCGTCGACCCGTCCGCGCTGTCGGCGCGCAGGGGCGACTCGGCCGTGATGGTGAGTTTGGGCTTGGCGGCGGCCACCTGGTCGACGTCCAGGCCCTCGGCCTTGACCGTCACGGAGCGCGTGCCCTCAAAGGCGGTGTAGCCCTTGGGCGCCTTGAGCTCGCGGACCTCCAGCTTGCCCGAGTCCACGCCCGAGACGGTCACGCGGCCGTCCTCGCCCGTGGTGACGGTGGCCTTGCCCTCTGCATCCCACGTGCCGTCGGCTGCTAGCGTGCGGCCGCGGTCGTCGGCGATGCTCAAGACCACCCCGGCAAGCGGCTTGTCGCCGTCGCTGCCGCGCTTGGTGAGCGCGAGATCCCAGGTGTAGGCGCACGCATCGTCGCTCGGCGTGCGGGTAAAGCCGGCGTCGCCGGACTGGTCGGCAAAGGGAGAGCGTGGGTAGCGCAGGTAGACCTCGTTGGGGTTGCCCTTCGCGATGCCGTGGTTGCATGCGCTGTTGAGCGACGCGTTGTACACGGCGACCACGCGGGCGCCCGCGGTGAAGGCGTCGGCCCCGCCGAGCGCGGCGATGAGGTCGCCGGTGCGCACGGTGAAGGTCTTGCCGTCGGCCGCTACCTTGGTGGCGCACTGGGCCGTGATGTCGGTCCAGCCCTTCGCGGGCTCGGTGCCGGCGCGGCCGTCCCTGCCGGTCTGGACGGCATCAAAGCCGCCGTCCGCGCCCGCCGCCACGTACACGCGCATGCTCGCGGCCACCTTGGAGGGGTCGAGCCCCGCGCTCATGGTGTCGACAAACTGCACCGCGTAGGTGTCGTAGGCCGTGAGCTCCGCCGGGACCGTGGCCGAGAGGCGCCAGTACAGGTCGTCGGCGACCGTGGCGTCGGCGGCCTTCTGCCAGGCGGCGGTGCTGTCCTCCAGCACGTGCTTGGACACCTTGGGCGTCGCCGCCTTGGGCTTAACGGTGACGGCGCTGCCGCCCACCAGCGCCATGATCGGCGCGGTGCCGGCCTCGTTCTGGGAAATGGCTTCGTCGTTGGCGACGATGAGCCAGTAGCCGCAGGGCAGCTCGGCCGCCGTGCCCGCGTTGAGGGCCACAGACACGGCGTCAGAGCTCTGAAGGGAACGAGCGAGCTGTGCGCTCAGCGCGCTCGTAAGGTGGGAATCGGTGTTGAGCCACTCGGCAGCTTCCTGCGCGGTGGTCTGGGAATTGGGCATGCCGGCGCTGTGCAGCACAGGCAGCGCGGCGTCGCGCACGGCGTCGCTTGCCCAAGCGAGGTCGGTGGCGATCTTGGCGTCGCTGTCGCCGTCGACGACGTTGGCGCTAAAGATCTGGTAGGCGTCGTAGCTGCTCGCCACGGTGCCGCTCACCGTAATGGAACCGGTCGAGGTCGGCGCGGCCTGCGCGGAAGCGGGGAACACAACCGCGCAGGTGCCGATCAGGAGGGTAAGCAGCGCAAACAAGATCGGGAAGGAGCAAACTTTCTTATTCACGACGCTTACCTCCCTTCGCATTCGCCTTACGACGAATGTGCATCCAGGCCGCAGCAGCGCAAAGCACCGCCGCGCCGGCAAGGTACGTCAGAGTGACGCCCGACATACCAGAAAGGGGCAAAGAGGTGGAGTAGCTGTTGGTGAAGGTGGGGTTATCGGTCGATTTCTCGCTCTCATTACCGTTGGCGTCGACCTCGTAGTAGGCCGGCGTGCAGGTCAGATGTCCGTTGCCGTCATCCTTTGCCGTCACCACGACCTTGAAAGTCTTGGTGTCGTTGGCGTAGCCCTCGTGCTTGGTGCCATCGTCCTTGCGGGCGGGGCATTCACGGATGTAGTAGGTGAACTGCGCCTGCCGATTTTTATCGAGATTCTTAAGGCCTAGTGGGCCGATTGGTACCGGTTTATCGAACTTTACTATCTGAAGGTTTCCCGACTCAGCAGAAGTACATTTGGTCTGAAGAGATGTCTCTCTGTCTTCCGAATCCTTGGTATACAGCTCGAACTTAAACTTCTTCATCTCGCCGCCGTCGACCTTCTTGGTCACCTGAGGTGTCCAAGAGCCCGAGGTCTGGTAGGGCGCGAGCTCGTTCGTAAACGCAGGTTTGGAGGCGTTGCCGATTTTTACGGTCGAGACGGTCTTATCGTTCGCATCTTCGCTCCAACCATAGAAGTCAGATCCGCACGCGGTGAAGTCCGCTGCGCCTTCCTTTTTTACGGATACTGTGGAAGCGCTCCTATCAACTCCATAACGATTAATCTTGATCCCCAAGAGGCTGGTCGTATTAACTAGTGTCGTACCAACCTTTATATGTATTTTGTAAATAGACTTATCAAACTTTGTTCCTTTTTCGTTGACAGGAACGTTATCAGGGTCAGGGGGAACTTCAACAAGGTAGAGGTCGTAATCGCCCGATTGGTAGTTCGCGCCCGTGTCAATGAGAATCTCTCCGTTTTCATTGACAGGAACCGCCGGTTTCGCCTCACATCCGTTTTCGTTAAGCGTGCCGTCCTTATTCCAGTATGGTGCCTTGGTTGGATCGGCAGGTGCACCCAACAGCTTAAACTGATAGTTGTGACCCGAAAGACCTTTCTCTTCGCCGTCCTTCATAAGGACTTTATTAGCCTTGACTTTGATTGCGGGATACACGTTCAAAGCCTCGACCTTGCCAACGACAAGATCGCCGTTGGTCATGATGCCGCCACCGTGAGTGTAGGAGTAGTTGCCACTGATGATGGTCGTAGCATCTCTCTGCGCATCACTTTTAGCCATATCGGAAGGATTAGCCTCAAGGCCGAACATCCACTTAGCCTCGGCGCCGCCGTTGGCATCGATCTTAATCTCGTTGCCATCGCAGGTGCCCTTCCAGCCAGCCGAGCCGCCACCGAGCATCTTGCCAAGAACGACAGCGATTGTCTTATCCGCGCCAGTCTTATTACGGACCAAGAAGAAATCCTCATGACCGGAATCTTGGAAGAGATGAGTAACGTAATTTACTTCATCGCGGTCTTCAATTTTGTTGTCGCCGCCAGCGGAATAATGAAACGCTGGATGTTTATGTTCATTTTGATCAAGGTCTGGCAGCTTTTTGCCATCTTAATCAACGTTATCTGTGTTGTCATAGATAGCAGCGCCATTTGAGTGCGAAACGATTGTCTCGCCCGTAGGACAAGCACCGACGCCACCGCCCCAGCCACCGGCGCGATTATTAGTGATCAGCGTCTTGAAAATATTGAGCCTGCCGCCCTTCTGGATAAAGACACCGCCACCGCCCCAGTCGCCGCCGCGGCTCTCACCCGTCATGGTCTTGTTGTTGGTGATGTAAATCTTGCTGGACGTGCCCGGCCTAGTCCCAATATCGCCGGTAGTACCGGTGGAAATACGGAGACCACCGCCCTCAGCGTTTGCAGATTTGTTGCCGGCAATCGTGCCACCTGTCATGGTAAACGTAATCGCCCGGTTCCAGAAGCCAGCATAAATTCCGCCACCGGCCTCTTTGGAGTAGTTGGCCGTAACAGAACCGTCCGTCATGGTCAGTGATCCCTTTTTATTATCACTGCTCGTTGATGCAATGCCGCCGCCACCGAGGAGACCGTTGTTGTAAATGTCCTTATTAGTGACTTGAGCTTCAACTCGGTTGTTAGTTATATTGGCAGAACCACTGATGGTTACGGTTGCACCCTTGGTATAAACACCGCCACCGTAGCCGCCGGTGTCGGCGGTATCGCCGCTGCCGACAGAAACGGGATCCGTAGCGTTACCCGAAATGAAACCGCCGGAGAGATCCAACGTGACACCGCTGTCGGCAAAAATGCCACCACCGGAAGCAGCCTTATTCGCTGCAATCACGCCGCCGGTCATATTGAGTGAACCCGCTGCCATGCACAGGCCGCCGCCCCAGCCGCCGCCGAAGCCGTTGGTGACATACCCGCCAAAAATATTAACAGCGCCTCGAGAGAAAATAACGTGACCGTTGTTGCCCAGGGTACGAGGCGTTGTGATCATGCCACCCTTAAGGTTGAGCGTACAGCCGTCCGCAACAGAAATGACTTGATTTACATATCCTTTTTTGCATGCAACGATAGCACCGAACTTGGTAACAGTGTGCTTGTAAGTTTTCTCACTGGTACCAAAACCGCTAGGCGTGCTTTCCGTTACGAAGTAAGTGAGTGATTGCGGAGTGTTTTCAATCCACTGCATCTCCGCAGTCTGACCAGGCTCATTACTGACAGCCTCGACCGGTATATCCTCCGCTGCACCTTCGACAGTTAGCGTTGCGTCTCTTGAAACTGTAATAAAACTACAATCTTGGCCATTGACATCGCTGTTGCCGCTGTTGTAATAAAGCTTGTAGCATGCAAGGTCGATGGTGGTGTCGTGGCTAATAGTGATCGGTGCGGACGACCAAGCGTCACCCGTCAGACAATAGTTTCCGCCGTTGTTGAACTTATCAGTAACATTGCCCTGTATTTCGGTATAGCCCTTAGCATTCACGCTTGCGAGCGCAATCGCATTCTCATCACTATTACTATCATCCGCAGGCTGCTCAGCGCCCTCGAGATCAGTGCCATCAGACAACGGGGGCGTCCCGAGAGCATCGTCGCCAGTCTCATCGGCCTCGGCGTCGTCACTATTCTGGTTTTCGGTATCCCCGTTGGCAGTGTTGTCTACATCAGTGGGCTCACTTGAGGAATCCCCCATCACAGTTTCCTCGGCTGCACCCGCCTGGGCATCGTTGGCAATGGCCTGCGAGATCGGGGGCATGACGAGCGACAGTACCAGGCTCAACACGGAGGCTCCGCACAAAACGCCTGCCAGTACACGGCGCGTCGCTTTTTTACTCTGCTTAGTTTTTTTTGAATTCGCTTTCATCGATGTCTCCTCCCCAAGAGACCGCGATCTTGCTCTTTCACTATCAAACGTATCTGCGCAATCTGTAATTGCGCACGCTTATAGTTCATATTGTAACGATTGTTTGAACATCTAAGCAAAAATACCGATAGTTTTGTAGCGAATTCTCAATTCTCTTGACATTTGCTCGGATTTACCTTCGTTTATTCGCTATGAAATATCTATTTCTACTGGTAATTAAGCTAGTTATCATTTTTTAATAGCATTTTATTTATTTGCACAACATTTTGCTCAAGAGCATGCGTCCTGTGAACGGTCGAAAATCGACCGTGAACGGTAGATCATTAACCGGGAGGAATAGACTACCAAATTGATGGGAATATCTTTAACCCATCAGTAGTTAGAAGTGAGATGTTCATACAACCAAATTTGAATTTGTGCGCAGTTTTTAGGCATCAATTCGCCCAAATCGCCTGAGGCCACCACAAGGGTGCCTGCTCCCTTTGTGGTGGTTCTCCCCCCCCCTGTGCTACAGCAGATGTTCCTCGATAAAGATCGCGATGCCGTCTTTGTCGTTGCTCGCGGTTACAAAGTCGGCGGCGGCACGGGTGGCGTCGCTGCCATTTGCCATGGCCACGCCCACGCCGGCGTCAGCCACCATGCAGGTGTCGTTGTCCGCATCGCCAAACACGCAGATGTCCTGGAGCTCCATGTCGTTGAGCTCCGCCACGCGCACAAGGCCGCGCGTCTTGGACACGCGCGGATCCATGAACTCGTAGAGCCGCTGCGTGGTTTGCAGAGCCGCCGCCTTAACAGTGTCATCGGCAAACGTCGACGCCCGCTCAATCACCCGCGGCATCACCTCGGGCGCCATGGTAAACATCACCTTGGGCTGCGGCTCGCGCAAAAACTCGGCAAAATCGACCACCTGGTAGGGCACGCCGTCGACGCGCGACAGGTGCTCGACACACGCGTTGCTCTCGGGCACGTAGAACACGCCGTCTCGGGGACAGACGGGTGTTGCCGGAAGGTCCGCCATGTGCTTGCAGATGCGCGCGATGGTCTCGCCCGGCAGCGGATAGCTCAGCTCGTTGATGCCGTGTGCACGGTCGATGACCTCGGCACCACCGCAGCCCACCATCACGTCTACCAGGCCTTCGATGCCCCAGAGCTCGTACATGGCCTCGGTCGCGTGGGCGTCACGCCCGGTGCACAGACCAAAGAGCACGCCGCGCTCGCGCAGGGCGCGGATCGCTGCCACGGTGCGCGGGGACACCGTGTGCCGGCTCGTGAGCAGCGTGCCGTCGATATCGCAGAACACGGCTTTGATGTGGCTGAAGGTGGTGTCCATGGGGGCCTTTCTGGGTTGTGCGGCGGTGCTGAATGTGGTCGGAAATGGTGTACATGGTATACCAAGGCGCAGGCCGTTGGGATCCAATCGCCACAAAGGCGTCTGGCCCCTCTGTGGTGGCCGAACCCGAAGGGCGGCCTGCCCGGAGCGCAAAGCATCACAACATTCGACGTTTTTCGGCAAAATCGCGATTTTCATCGAATGTTGTGATGGTTTTTACTGCCTTGCGGCACGATCAAAATGCCGACGTCCAAACAGCAGCAACGCCGCGGGAACTGCCGTCACGACCATGCCCGCCCCTACGAGCGTCTGTTGCACGCCAAATGTCGCCGCCAGCCATGGGGCAATTGCCAGCGGGGCCACGCCGGCGAACATGTTGCCAAAACCCATGACCGAGTTGACGCGACCGAGCTGCTCGAGCGGGGCCGTCGTTTGCACGATCGTGTTGTGGAGCGGGTTGACGATGCCCCAAGCTATGCCCAGTGCAATCTGGCCGACGAGGGCTACACCCACGTACGGTGTCCCCACATAGAGCAAACTTCCCAGGCCCACGGACATGAGCGCCACGAGCAGGGTTTTAAGGTTGACCAGGTGCGGCGGAAAGCGGAGCGCGACCACGGCGCCCAGCACCGCGCCCACACCGCTGGCCGACGAGAGCCAGCCCATCCACTCAACACCGATGTGCAGGACATCGCGGTAGAAGAACGACTCCAGCGGATCGAAGGCACCATAGCCAAAGTTCGAGAGGAAGATGATGCAGAAAAGTAGCGCGAGGACGCTGTTGGTAAAGACCGTCTTGATGCTGGCTGCGAAGGTGACACGGGAGGACGTGTTGGGGTCGGAGCTTTGGCTGGCCTTGTCCGATGTGATGTCACCGATCGCGGGTTTGCCTTCGTGCGTGACGGCCTGACCCGCACTTGGTCTAAAGCCCCAACCGGCAGTGAGCGCCAACGCGGTAAAGAGCATCATGAGCACGAACACCACGCGCGACGACGCAGCCGCCGCGACAAAGCCGCCCAGCGTGGGGCCAACGATGATACTCACATTTGAAAACATGGCGATGGCGGAGTTGATGTCTTTGAGCTCGACGGGATCGTCGGTGAGATAGGCCGGATAGGACGTGGCGATGGGCTGGGCGAACCCCATCACAAAGCCCAGGAGCACCGTGCCGGCAAGGACAGTTCCGGTCGCGCTGCCAAAGACGAGGATCGCCGCGCCGGTTGCCAGCGTGCCCACGATGCTCAGCAAGAAATGGCGGCGTGGGCCCAAAGCGTCGAGCGCCGCGCCGCCCGCAAAGGACCCCAGGATCACAAAGACGTTCATAAACAGAACGGCCAGCGACGTCGCGACGACCGAGGCATCGTCTGCATAGGTGAGCGTTCCGATGACGCCGATAAAGTAGCTGGTCTGAAAACCGGTGTAGATGAGAAAGCGCATTGCCACCAGGCGCTTGGCCTGCACGGGCAGCGATGATTGAGGCTTTGAGAAAAGAGGGGCGAGCATGGAGACTCCTTGTTTCATGCGAATGCGGACGGCGGGCATTCGCCACCGTCTGTCAAATCAATCTATCCGCATGAAACATTAAGGACGCATCGAGCCTCTTCTCTCCGTTTTTCGCCCGTCATGAACTACTTGGTAGATTGTAAGGCATGTCCCACACATCTACCAAAGCAAAAACCACCACAAAGGTGCCTGGCCCCTTTGTGGAGGAAATGACGTTTGCCCAGATAAAACCTGCCAAAATAAACCTGTCCCTTTTTGGCAGGTTCAGCGTCAAGCCTTAAAGATGGTCTTGGATGAGATCACAGATGGCTCGGGCGTCGTTGATGTTGATGGCTCGGGTCGCAAAGCCGGCGTCGAATGCCTGGCGTGCCAAGGCCTCATTGCAGGCAAGGGCCAGCGTGCGGCCGTCGACTAGGTCGAGCGAGCTCTTGCCGCGCAGACGGTCGACACCGGAGCGCGCGACCACGATGTTGTCGAAGCCCTCGGTCTTGTAGCCCTCGATGATCACCACATCGACATCGTTGTAACGCGATAGCAGCTCGCGCGCGGGCATCTCGTCCTCCTCGCGCGTGTCGGCGTACTCCGCCCAGCGCGTGGCGCAGATGAGGCCCACGTGTTTGGATCCGGCCTGGTGATGGCGCCACGTATCCTTAGCGGGCACATCGATATCAAAGCCGTGATGCCCATGATGCTTGAGCGAACCCACGCGCAGGCCGCGGCGGGTGAGCTCGGCAATGACCTTCTCAACAAGCGTGGTCTTGCCCGAGTTCTGGTAGCCGATAAACGCGATCGCGGGGACGGCCGGAGCTGGAACTGTGGGCGCGACGGCGACGGACGCGCTTGCGAGCGTGGCACCGTCAGCGGCCACAGACTCAACGGCAGCGGCCTGGCGCTCTGCGCGATCCCACACACCCGAGCGGCCGCCCTCCTTGCGCAGCAGGCGCACGTCGACGATCTCCATACCGCGATCGACCGCCTTGCACATGTCATAGATCGTTAGGCAGGCGGCACTCGCTCCAGTCAGGGCCTCCATCTCAATACCCGTCTTGCCCGTCACGCCGGCCGTAACCAGTACGTGAAAGCCAACCTGCCCGTCCGCGCGCGCCGGCGCCCAGCCCTCGGGCACGTCATCGACAGGCGTCCCTGCCGGAGCGATGGGCGCAATGTCGCACTTGCTCTTGGTAATGAGCAACGGATGGCACATGGGGATGATGTCGCTCGTGCGCTTGATGGCCATGATGCCCGCCACGCGCGCGCAGGCAAGCACATCGCCCTTTTTGGCGCGGTCCTGCAGCACCATGGCCTGCGTCTCGGGATGCATGAGAATGGTGCCCTCGGCGATGGCGATGCGATGGGTCTCGGCCTTGTCGGACACGTCGACCATGCGTACCTCGCCCTTGGCGTCTACGTGCGTCAGCTCGTCGCGACGGGCATCACGGGTGGGCTCGACGGCAGTGTTGGCAGTCGGCTGCGCAGACGCGTCGGCGTTGCCAGCATTCGCCGTAGCCGTGACTTTGTGGGCAGACATCGCGGCCCTGCGAGCGGCCTTGGTGGCATCGGCGTACCTGCTCTTGGCCATATAATCATCCTCCGATTTGGGACATAAATCGTTGCGTGCCCTCAATTATCGCGTGTTCCTGCGGTTTGTGGGCCACGGCATCGCGCCAAATCGAAAGTACCTGCATATCATCACCACGGCGCAGCGCCTCACGCACCGAATACTCGGCATCGCTGAACAGGCACGGACGCACGTTGCCATCGGCCGTCAGGCGCAGGCGATTGCAGCTTGCGCAAAAATGGTTGGACATGGCGCTAATAAAGCCGACCGTTCCCGCCGCGCCCGGAAAGCGCCAATAGCGCGCAGGGCCCGCACCGGCAGGAGCGTCGTTGATGTCGAGCGGTTCAAGCTCGCCCAGTCCCGTCGCGGCGGCCCCGGCATTGATGCGCGCCCGCAGCTCGTCGCTCGGCACGGTATCGCTCGCGTCCCACAGCTCGGGATTAAGCGCGGGCGTATGCGGATCCACAGCGCAATGCGAGCTCGTGTGCTCGTCGCCGATGGGCATGTATTCGATAAAGCGCAGGTGGATGGGGCGGTCGACGGTCAGCCGTGCAAGGTCCGCCACATCCTGGTTGAGCCGGCGCACCACAACGCAGTTGACCTTAACGGGCTCAAAGCCCCAAGCCAGCGCCGCGTCGATGCCAGCCATGGTCTGCTCGAGTCGACCCAGGCGCGTGATCTTTCCAAAGAGCGTAGGGTCGAGTGTGTCGAGCGAAATGTTGACGCGGTTAAGACCGGCGTCTTTGAGCTGCGGCGCCAACTTGGGCAGCAGGGCGCCATTGGTGGTGAGCGAGATGTCCTCGATCTGCGGAATCGCGCGGATGTCGCGAATAAGCGGGATGATACGGCGACTGACCAGCGGCTCGCCGCCCGTCAGGCGCACGCGGCGAATGCCCTCCCCCGCCACCAAGCGCACAAAGCGGGCGATTTCCTCGGCGCTGAGCAGCTCGTCGTGCGCGCGGGGCGCCACGCCATCGGCCGGCATGCAGTAAATGCAGCGGAAATTGCACTTGTCGGTAACGGCAATGCGCAGGTAGTTGATGTCGCGGCCAAAACCGTCATGTTGCACGCGGTCGCTCACGCAGCCCTCCCCTCGCGCGGCGTTTTATTCTTCGGAAAACATAATACCCCACGAGAGAATCATGCCGACACCCGTACGACAGGACAGGTCGCTTCGAGCAAAACGGACTTTCCAAGCCCATCCTCAGCACAGACCATCACAACATTCGATGCTTTTCCCGTTTTTGGCAAAAAACGTCGAATGTTGTGATGGTTTGCCTGCCGCAGCGCCCGTAGAAGGACCAAAGCACCCCTAAAGGCCGCCGTCCCAGTGTCGAATCACGAACTCTCGCAGGTCGTTCTGACGTTTCTGGAATGTCTCGCTTCGGTCGCACTTAAGGCCCATAGCGAGCGCGATGGCATTCATCGCCCGGTGCAATTGCAGCTGGTGGGCAAACTGAGTCCCGGTGAGGACGATCATCCTAAAGCCCAGTGCGCTCAGCACGGTCATACGCTCCGCGTCCAACGCGCCACGCTGTTTATCAAGATGGTCCGAGCCGTTGTATTCAATCCCCGTACCGCTCGCAGGCGCATATACATCAATCTCGAAATACCCGGCCTTTGCGAGATACTTGAACTCGTTGGGAACATCGACCCGATAGTTGAGCTCGATCTTGGCGTATCCCAGCCCTCCCTGGGAACGTTTTGCTACGACCATGATTGCGGTAGCCGTCTCCATGGGCGACCGCGCGCCATCGTGCACGCGCTTGAGCACGGCGGCCGCGCGTATAGCCCCCTGACGAGATCGGTTCTCATTGCAATAAGCAATCAAGTCGGCAACGGTGTACCTCTGCTGCATTTCGATATAATCGCCTGTCGACAGATAATTCAAATGGTATCGGGCGCAGATTTCTTACCCATATTCCAGCTGCTCGGGCTCGCTCATCCACGAACCCGCTTGGACAAAGCACATGACCTCATCAACCACTAGAAGGCCCTCTGCCACCTCGATAAGATGGCCTGAAGGCACCGGCGCCCCAAACACGTGGCACCTAAATCCAGCCGGCGTCGAGCGCTCAAAATCGAAGTTGACGAGCATATCGATATGATCGAGCTCTTCTTGTGAAATACCGAGCGCAACCAGATAGTCGGTAACAATCTCGACTGCCGTTGAAGCCCTCAGCCCTTTGACATCGAGTCCCAATTTGGGCAGGTCCGCAGTCGGCTCCGCCTCGTTAGCAAGCGAGTCCTCATCGTATAGGCTGCTTGCTCGCGAGAGCGGCTCGGACGGACGCGCCACGTTGTGGTACAGCCAGGCAGTCTTATGGGACAGGACGATCGGCAGGTCCATGAGCCCTCCAATGGAGTCGGATAACCAACCTTATTCCCCTGCTCACGAGTCCGCACACCTTCGTGCGCAAGAAAGCGATTCCACCCGGTCGAGTGGTAGAAAAACCATCACAACATTCGATGCTTTTCCCGATTTTGGCAAAAAACGTCGAATGTTGTGATGGTTTGAGACGAGGTGAGGAGCACAGAGGGCCAAAGCATCGTGCTTGGAGCGCGACTTTTTTCGCCCCGTCGTCATCACATACCTTGACTCTACAATCGTTGTAGGGTTTTCACTACACTGGTAGCTAAACGAACCCAGCCAGAAAGTGCCCCGCTCATGGAACACGACCTCACACGCGGCAATGTCCTTAAGACCATCGCGATCTTTGCCCTGCCCTATATGCTCTCGTACTTTTTGCAGATGCTCTACGGCATGGCCGACCTGTATATGATGGGGCAGTTTAGCGGCGCCGCCGGCATCACCGCTGTGGGCAATGGCGCGCAGACGCTCTATATCATTACTGTGACGCTTGTGGGCCTAGCCATGGGAACGACGGTCATCGTCGGCCACGCCGTGGGCTCACGCCGCTTCGACCGCGCCGAGATCGCCATCGGCAACACCATCACGCTGTTTATGGGCGTCTCGGTGGTACTGGCCGTCATCTTGTTTGCACTATGCCCGCAGGTTGTGGCGCTCATTGGCACGCCGGCCGAGGCGGTCGAAGGAACCGCCGCCTACCTGCGTATTTGCTTTGTCGGCATTCCCTTTATCGCCGCGTACAACATTCTTTCGGCCATCTTTCGCGGGCTGGGTGATTCGCGCTCGCCCATGTACGTGATTGGCGTGGCATGCATCATCAACATCGCGCTCGACTTTCTGTTTATCGGACACATGGGGCTCGGCCCTGTGGGCGCGGCGCTCGGCACGGTGACCGCGCAGACGGCCAGCGTTGCCCTCGCGCTCGTGTGGCTCAAGAGCCGCCGCACGAACATCCACGTAAAGCGCAGCGACCTGCGCCCCCAGCCCGAGGTGCTCGGCAGCATTCTTAAAATCGGCGTACCCGTGGCCGTGCAGGACGGCTGCATCCAGGTGGCGTTTATGTTTATCACCGTCATCGCCAACCACCGCGGCCTGGTCGACGCCGCCGCCGTGGGCCTGGTCGAGAAGATGATCAGCTTTTTGTTCATTGTGCCGAGTTCCATGGGTGCCACCGTCAGCGCGCTCACGGCGCAAAACGCCGGCGCGGGCAAGGGCGACCGCGCGCGCCAGGTACTCAAAGATGCCATGACGATCTCGGTAGTGTACGGCTGCTTGATCACGGTGCTGATGTGGCTGGTGGCGCCGGCGTTTATCGGCTTTTTTGCCAAGGACCCCGCAGTGGTCACAGCCGGTACCGGCTATATGCACAGTTATATTTTCGATGCAATCTTCGCCGGCATCCACATTTGCTTTAGTGGCTTTTTCGCCGCGTACGGCAAGAGCTACATCGGCTTTGCGCACAACGTGCTGGCCGTGGCGCTCATTCGCGTGCCGGGCGCGTGGCTGCTGTCGAACGCCTATTCCGATACGTTGTTTCCCATGGGCATCGCCTCGCCGTGTGGGTCGATTTTGTCGGCAGTCATCTGTGTTGTCGCGTTTACCGTGCTCAACCGCCGCGGAGCTTTTGACAAACTGATGGCGTAGCGGGGCAACGCGAAATCGCCCTCATCGACGGCATCGTCAGCGACGACCCGGCGACCCGAGTGACGCAGATCACGGTGCCGGTTTCCCCAGCAAAGTAAGAACCGCCCGGAAGGCATCATGCTTCCCGGGCGGATCTTCAATTTGGCTATCGACGCCTTAAGCCTGGGGCAACTGACCAGTAGCCAGGATCTGCTCGAGTGCGTCCTCATCCAGCACGGGCACACCCAGCTGCTCGGCCTTGGTGAGCTTGGAGCCTGCCTTGGGGCCGGCGACCAGATAGCTCGTCTTCTTCGACACACTGCCCGAAACCTTGGCGCCGAGCACCTTGAGTGCCGCGCCCGCCTCGTCGCGGGTGCGGTTGACGAGCGTGCCGGTGAGCACGAAGGTCAGACCCGCGAGCGGCTGTGCGTCGGCGAGCTCGCCCGCCACGCCAGCGTCGGCTGCGGCCTGCGCGTGCGCGGCGCCCAAGTCGACCTCGAGCGACAGGCCCGCCTGGCGCAGACGCTCCAGCACGGCAAGATTTTCGGGCACGGCCAGGAACTGCTTGACGCTCGCCGCAATCTTGGGGCCAATGCCCTCGCACTCGGCGATGTCCTCTTCACTCGCCAAGATGAGCTTGTCGATCGACAGGAATCGCTCGGCGATGACCTCGCCCACGCTCTTGCCCACGTGGCGGATGCCCAGGGCAAACAGCACACGACCGAGCGGCTGGCTCTTGGACTTGTTGAGCTCGGCGATGATTTTCTCGGCCGTCTTGAGGCCCACCGGAATGGGATCGCCCTTCTTAACGCCCTTCCTGCTGTTGGAGCTGGCGTACACGCGCCCCGTGTCCAGTCCGGCGATGTCGTCCACCGTGAGCTGGTAGAAGTCCGCGACATCGTGAATCAGGCCGGCGGCGATCATCTTGTCGACGATCTCGTCGCCCAGGCCGTCGACGTCCATGCAGCCGCGACTCACCCAGTGGAGCAGGCGCTCCTTGAGCTGCGCGGGGCAGTCGATGGACACGCAGCGGTAGGCGACCTCGCCATCCTCGTGGACAACGGGGCTGCCGCACACGGGGCAGACCTCGGGCATGTGCCAGTCGACCGAATCGGCCGGGCGCTTGTCGAGCACCGGGCCCACGACCTCGGGGATCACGTCACCCGCCTTGTGCACGATGATGGTGTCGCCCTCGCGCACGTTTTTTCGGCGGATCTCGTCGATGTTGTGCAGCGTGGCGCGCGCGATGGTGGAGCCGGCAACCGTCACCGGGTCGAACTCGGCGACCGGCGTGAGCACACCGGTGCGGCCCACCTGGATGCGAATTTCGCGCAGGACGGTCTGCTTTTCCTCGGGCGGGAACTTAAAGGCAATGGCCCAGCGCGGTGCGCGGGCGGTAAAGCCCAGGTCGAGCTGCTGCTGGAAGCTGTCGACCTTTACAACCACGCCGTCGATGTCGTAATCCAGGTCGCCGCGATGCTCGAGCGCCTGGGCGCAGAACTCGTGGACCTCGGCCGGCGTGGCGCAACGGGCCACATTGGGGTTGACGCTAAAGCCGGCGCTACGCAGCCAATCGAGAAACTCGCGCTGGCTGTGGACGTGCAGCGGGTCGGTATCGGCAATGGCGTAGATAAAGGTGGCGAGGTCGCGACGTGCCGTGACCTTGGGATCCTTCTGGCGCAGGGATCCTGCAGCGGCGTTGCGCGGGTTGGCAAAGGGGTCGCGGCCCTCGGCATCGGCCTCTTCATTCAGGCGAACAAAGCTGCCCTTGGGCATATAGACCTCGCCGCGTACTTCGATGGTACGCTCGCGGTCGACGCCCATGTGGGCGAGCGCCGGCTCGGACAGGTGCATGGGCACATCCTTGATGGTGCGGACGTTAAGCGATACGTCCTCGCCCGTGGTGCCATCGCCACGTGTGGCCGCACGTACGAAGGTGCCGTTTTGGTAGGTAAGCGCCACGCCCAGGCCGTCAATCTTTAGCTCGCAGGTATAGGTAACGCTGCCGGCACCGAGGGCATCCTCAGTGCGCTGGAGCCATGCGTCGAGCTCGTCCAGATCCATGGCATCGTCCATGGAATACATGCGCGCCATGTGCGTGACCGGCGTAAACTGCTCGCTCACGTAGCCGCCCACGCGTTGGGTGTAGCTGTCGGGTGTCACCAGGTCGGGGTAGGTGGCCTCGATTTCCTGCAGCTCAACGAGCATTTTGTCAAAGGCGGCGTCCGTGATCTCGGGCGCATCGAGCATGTAGTAGCGATAGGCGTGGTAATCGAGCTCGTGGCGCAGCTCAGCCGCGCGCACTGCCGCCTGGGCACGGGCATCGGTCGGTGCGGCGGCATCCGTGCTCGCGGGCGTTTCGGTATCGATGTCCACACCGTCACCAAACAGGCTCGATTGCTCCATAGCGGCACTCCTTCGCTCGATTTCAAACGGATACTAGAGTACCACCGGTCGCAACGGGGTCGAATAGCCCTTTCGAACCGCACCGAATCGGCAGCCGCCAGACTGAGGTGGACAGTTAGTTCAGATACGTATAAATCCTAGAGCTGGATCAGGCACGAACACCTCTGTTTCGACTAATTTGGGCTCCTCGAGGCCATGTAAACGTCCCATCCTCCCTTCCAAACGCCCATCCGAGCCCCATCCCAATCAGAAATTGCTCAAAACGCATCCCAAGCTGCCCAAGATTTATACGTATCTGAACCAACTGTCCAGACCATTACGAACCAGGCCTCTTGTCAGCTCCATGTGATCCGTTTTCCTCCGTCCATTACAGTCGAAATTGTCAGCCTGGGACCATCTCGGGCTACGATTGAGGCGCGCCCAGAACGGGCCGCCGACCGGGCGCCCGCGCACGGCCGAACGTCCCTGCCCCCGAGAGGGCCCGTTGGGTGCTGCCGGCGCGGGACGCGCCGCCCCCGACGGCTGATAGGAAAGTGCCGGGCAGGTGCCGCGGCTGGTAATGTGAGTGCCGAGGGGGAGGCCATCCGGTCGAACGACTACCGGAAGGATACCACCGTGAAAGCGCCATCCACCAGGCCCGCGGCCGTGCTCGGCCTGGACGTCGGCAAGTCATCGCACTGGGCCTGCCTGGTCGACCGCGACGGGGAGGTGCTGGCCAGCGCCCCCGTCCGCAACAGGGAGGCCGAGCTCGACGCGCTGTTCGCCTCCGCGCCCGCCGGCACGCTCGTCGTCGTCGACCAGTTCCGCAACATAGGGTCCCTCGCCGTGAGGCGGGCCCGCGCCGCGGGGCTCGGGGTCGCCCACCTGCCCGGGCTCGCCGCCAGCCGCGCCGCGGGCCTGTTCGCCGGCGAGGCCAAGACCGACGAGCGCGACGCCGCGGTGATCGCGCGGACCGCCCTGGGCGTGCCGGACTCCCTGTCGGGGGTCCCGGGCCGCGGCGAGGCCCTCGAGGCCGCCCGCGCCCTCTCGTCGCAGCGCGACCACGTCGTCGCCTGCGCGACCAGGGACAAGAACCGCCTGCGCGCGGTGCTGCTCGAGTCCTGCCCGGCCCTCGAGGCCGCGGTCGACCTGTCGGACCGGCGGTGGCTGGAGCTGCTCGCCGGGTTCGGCGGGGCGTGGGGGATCGCCCGCTCCGGGGCCGAGGGCCCGCGGGCCGAGGCCGCCGGGGAGGCCGCGGCCGCCTCCACCGCGCCCCCGCCGGCGCTCGTCTGTTAGCACTACTGTAAAAACAACCAATTTCGCCATCGCACTTTAGCCGAT
>CABSYW010000006.1 GCA_902482035.1 uncultured Collinsella sp.
CTCGGGTGGTGTGACGGGCGGTGTGTACAAGGCCCGGGAACGCATTCACCGCGGCATGCTGATCCGCGATTACTAGCAACTCCGACTTCATGGGGGCGGGTTGCAGCCCCCAATCCGAACTGGGGCCGGCTTTCCGGGATCCGCTCCCCCTCGCGGGGTGGCATCCCTCTGTACCGGCCATTGTAGCACGTGTGCAGCCCAGGGCATAAGGGGCATGATGACTTGACGTCGTCCCCGCCCTCCTCCGCCTTGACGGCGGCGGTCCCGCGTGGGTTCCCGGCATCACCCGATGGCAACACGCGGCGGGGGTTGCGCTCGTTGCGGGACTTAACCCAACATCTCACGACACGAGCTGACGACAGCCATGCACCACCTGTATGGGCTCCTCTCGGCCACGGGGTCTCCCCCGCTTCACCCATATGTCAAGCCCTGGTAAGGTTCTTCGCGTTGCTTCGAATTAAGCCACATGCTCCGCTGCTTGTGCGGGCCCCCGTCAATTCCTTTGAGTTTTAGCCTTGCGGCCGTACTCCCCAGGCGGGACGCTTAATGCGTTGGCTGCGGCACGGGGGGATCGTCCCCCCACACCTAGCGTCCATCGTTTACGGCTGGGACTACCAGGGTATCTAATCCTGTTCGCTCCCCCAGCTTTCGCGCCTCAGCGTCGGTCTCGGCCCAGAGGGCCGCCTTCGCCACCGGTGTTCCACCCGATATCTGCGCATTCCACCGCTACACCGGGTGTTCCACCCTCCCCTACCGGACCCAAGCCGCGGAGGTTCCGGGGGCTTCGGGGGGTTGAGCCCCCCGCTTCGACCCCCGGCCTGCCGGGCCGCCTACGCGCGCTTTACGCCCAATGAATCCGGATAACGCTCGCCCCCTACGTATTACCGCGGCTGCTGGCACGTAGTTAGCCGGGGCTTCTTCTGCAGGTACAGTCTTGACTCTTCCCTGCTGAAAGCGGTTTACGACCCGAAGGCCTCCGTCCCGCACGCGGCGTCGCTGCGTCAGGGTTCCCCCCATTGCGCAAGATTCCCCACTGCTGCCTCCCGTAGGAGTCTGGGCCGTGTCTCAGTCCCAATCTGGCCGGTCGGTCTCTCAACCCGGCTACCCGTTGTCGGCACGGTGGGCCGTCACCCCGCCGTCTACCTGATGGGCCGCGGAGCCATCCCCTCCCGTCGGGGCTTTAGCCCGGGCGCCATGCGGCGCCCGGGGGTATCCGGTATTACCCGTCCTTTCGGGCGGCTATCCCGGGGGAGGGGGCAGGTTCTCCACGTGTTACTCAGCCGTTCGCCACTCGCTTCTATCCGAAGATAGGTGCCGTTCGACTTGCATGTGTTAGGCGCGCCGCCAGCGTTCATCCTGAGCCAGGATCGAACTCTCCGTCCAAAATGTATGGGCTTCGAGCCCGTCCGGTCCTCTCAGTCATTCGCTGATCGGTTCCGTTCGATTCATATGGTTTTAGTATAGGAAAAGGAATTTCTCGGGGCCGCCTCTCGGCGGCCTTGCGAAAAACAAATCCAAGTTAGACCATTTCAAATGGTTCGATGTCTGCCCGGATGCGACACATCTGGTGTGTCCATCCTCGCAGTATCCGGTTCTCAAGGTGCACGCCTGCGCTGGTTCCCGGTTCCACCGGGCTGCGCGGCAAGGAGATATATTGCCAGACCGGAGGGGCCCCGGGGGCGGGAATCGCGCACTCCATATTTTGTTCACAAATAAATAGAACCCTCAGTTGCTTCGCTGAGGCCGTATTCGAAGCAGCAGCTTCTGATATTGGCGATGACCAGCTGGTTTATAGGTGTTAAGGCATCGGTCATCTCTGGAGCGCCACTTTACTCCAAAAGCATCGGCTATTTGTTTCCCGTCGGTAAAAGGCAGGTTTTGTTCGCCAAGCGTTCTTATATATAGAGAAGTTCGGGTTCGAGCCCGTGCACCGACAACAAAAAAAGCGACCAACCGGAGTCGATCGCTTTCTGTTCTATGGTGGAGCATCCAGAGGATGATTCCGAACTCGTTTTCTCGCTGCCATTCATGCTTTCGAAGCATCGTTCGACCTCCGCAGCCTCATGTTTTGAGGATCTGCCGTGTTTATCACTGTTATTAATGAGTGTTTGGAAGTGATCCTCATACAGATACATGCGATCCGCCAGAGAACTGAGAAGCATCTTTCTGCAGCCCTCGTTATCTGTCCTCGCATCTCTCAGGTCTTCCGGAAATTCACAAGCAGTCTTAGGGTCAGTTTGTTTCTGCTTTCAGAGACTTGTTTGAGAGTTATTAAAGACAGTTCAAAACAATAAGTGAGACACCATAAAGCAGAGCAAGATGTGCCGGATAGAAAATGTAGAAGAAGTATTTCAGCTTCAGCCCTCGCTTGCCATTATAAAGATTGATAAGCAGCAACGAAACGACCGCGGCAGCAACATCAGGGTTAAATACATTAGCTGTAGCAAACTCAAATCCGCCGCCAACTATATGGCATGACGAAAGGAGCACTGCGCATACTGCAGCAAAGAACATCTTGGCCTTGCTGTCGTGAAATAAATAGAATGCAGCCACAAGCAGAATGCCATACACGCCGCCATCTAGTTTAGTGTATTCAGCTGCCAGTGCTGTCAAAACAATCAGTGCAATTTCTGCGATGTGCCTCTTCCATTTTGAAAGACTTTGTATCTTTTCCAGAATAATCAAAAAGACCAAGGAAAGCAGGAGCTCACACATAACATTTTGTTGCCGAAGGTCAAATAGTTGCCCGGTTTGAACGAAATCGTATATGGGCTCCGCAATGATTGCGAAGACAAGCATATTTCGCAGGTACTTCTTTATGTCATGAGTATGCAAAAATCCCTCAACTATCAAAAAGCAAAATAAGGGAAATGCAATTCTGCCAAGAACATGAAGCACATCCGAAGCCTCGCTTAGAATCGCCCACTGCTCGTCTGATATCTGATTGTACGATGCGTGAGTCATGATTCCATTGGTCAGGACGATCCTGCTTACATGATCGAGAACCATCGAAATGGCCGCTATTATCTTTAATGTGCTGCCGCTAATTCCGTATCTATCTGTTTTCATTTCGTTTCCCTTTCTTTGGGTGGGCCGTCAGGGGTTCAGCCTGCTTCGCAGGCGGCCGCTGCGGCGCTTTCTCGCCTTGCGCGCTGCGCTGGCAAACGCTCACGCGTTTACTCAGCTCCGCGCCCCGACGGGTTCGAACCCATGTCGCGGCAACAAAAAAGCGACCAACCGGAGTCGATCGCTTTCTTTTCTATGGTGGGCCGTCAGGGGTTCGAACCCTGGACCTTGGGATTAAAAGTCCCCTGCTCTGCCAGCTGAGCTAACGGCCCGCGGGTGGCATTGTACCACGGTCTGGGACTATTCCCAACTCCATTGGCCGTTCTGGAAAATCACAACTTCACGTCCATCAGGCGTAATGCCCGTAATATCGATGTCGTCCGTGCCGATCATAAAATCGACGTGCGTGCTCGAGACGTTAACGCCATGCTCCAGGAGCTCCTCCTTGGACATATCATACCCACCCTCGATGCATTCGGGGAAACCGACACCTAGCGCGAGATGGCAGCTAGCGTTCTCGTCATAGAGCGTATCGTAGAACAGAACACCACTTTCGCGGATCGGCGTGTTCTTGGAAATGAGCGCGACCTCTCCCAGGTGAGCAGCGCCCTCGTCAGTATCGATGATACTTGCGAGTGTTGCCTTGCCCACGCGGGCGTCGTAGTCCACCACGCGGCCGCCCTCGAACTTAATCCAAAAATCTTCGACCTTATTGCCGTGATGGATGAGCGGCATGGCCGAGTACACGATACCGTCGGCGCGCATGCGATCGGGCGAAGTGAAGACTTCCTCGGTGGGAATGTTGGGGAAGAAGGGGTGCCCATCGGGCGTCTTGCCCTTGCCGCCGGCCCACTCGTGACCTTTCGTCATGCCAATCGTCAGATCGGTTCCATTTGCCGCGTTGTAATGCAGGTAGTCGAAACGATTGTCGTTCAGGAAACGCAGGTTCTTTTCGAATGCGGCGTCATGGAGTTCCCAGCCGCTCTCTGGGTCCTGGCCATCGGCGCGCGCGGTGTGCAGAATCGCATTCCACAGCTTATAGATTGCAACCTCATCGGCGTCTCCCGGGAACACCTCGTGCGCCCAAGCCACGACCGGAGCGCCGGCGATGCACCACGGATTGATGTTGTAATCCAGTCCACGGCGGAAAACTTTGCACTGCGTATTCCTCGCCTTTGATGCCGCGGCCGGCTTGGCTGGATCGATGCCCTTGAGGGCCGCAGGATCCGCACCCTCGATAAAGACAAAGCAGGCACCATCCTGGGCCAAGGAATCCAGCTGCATGCGCTTCCACTCGGGCGTCTGCTCAAAATAGCTTTTCTCGACATGCTCGTACGTGAGCCTCGTCACGGCATCATCGGCCCAAATAACCGTCACGTGGCCGGCGCCGGCAGCATAGGCCTCCGCGACCACCACGCGCGCAAACGGCGCGCACTCGACCGGAGACTGAACGACGACCTCCTGGCCGGGCTTGACGTTTACGCCCTTGCGGACGACCAGGCGCGCGTAGTTTTTAATCTTGGGCTCCAGGGCCTTCATGCCCTCCAGAGCCTCTTCGACCGTCAGGGCAGCTCGAATCATGTGCCACTCCATCTATCTATAGAACAGTAAAAAGGCGCGCCGCAAAAACGACGCGCCTTATATCTTAGCGATAAGTATGTATGCAAACGCTACTTCTTCTTGGAGTCCTTCTTGTCCTCCTCGGCAGCCGCGCGCTCAATAAGAGCGTTGAGCTTGTTCTCGGACATGCCCTCGGCCTGCGCGCGGTACATGTTGCGCAAGGGACGAATACGAGCGAAGTCATAGATAAAGTCGCCCAAAATGATGACGTAGGACAAAACAATGCCGACCATCTGGACAGGGCTGGACACCATGCCAGCGGGAGCGAAGTACAGCGAGGCCCAAATTGCCACGACGAGCACCATGCCAATGGCGAGCACAATCCACCAGATGCGACGGCGCTTGGTGTAGTCCTCGTCCTGCTTGAGGAGGATATTCGACACCGTATAGATGCGGTCCTCCTTGGCGCGCTGCTTAGCCTTGCGGGCGCGCTTCTCCTCTTTAGAGAGGCCCTCGAGGTTCTCGCCCTTCTCGAGCTCTTTGCGGCGTGCCTTAGACGAAGCCGGCACGACGCGAACGGAGCTCGCTGCTTGGCGGGCGGGCTTAGCAGATGCGGCAGACTTGCGCGCAACCCCGGTAACTTCGTGGGATTGCGTGCGCTTGTTCGTGGCGCTACGGGTACTCACTTATGCGTTCTCCTTCATGCTTGTGAACTGGGAGCCCGTGATGATCTGGAAGGCCTCGCGATAGCGCTCGGACGTGCCATCGATGACCTCGGCGGGCAGGTGCGGGGTCTCCCCCGTCATATCCCAGTTGGCCTTGAGCCAATTGCGGACGAATTGCTTGTCGTAGCTAGGCTGGATCTTGCCCTCCTCGTAGCTGGCAGCAGGCCAGAAACGGCTGGAGTCGGGCGTGAGACACTCGTCGATCAGCGTGACCTTGCCATCGATGACACCAAACTCGAACTTGGTGTCGGCAATGATGATGCCACGGGTCGCGGCGTACTCGGCGGCAGCCTTGTAGATCTTGAGGGAAAGGTCGCGAATCTGCGTGGCGATGTCCTCGCCCACGATCTCGCAGCAACGCTCGAACGAGATGTTCTCGTCGTGGTCACCGATCTCGGCCTTCGTGGACGGCGTGAACAGCGGCTCAGGAAGCTTGGAAGCCTCGGTCAGGCCCTCAGGCAGCTGGATGCCGCAGACGGTGCCGTTCTCGTCGTAGGTCTTCTTGCCCGAACCGGTCAGATAGCCGCGGACGATGCACTCGATAGGAATCGTCTGGGCCTTCTTAACCAGCATGGCGCGGCCAGCGAGGTAGTCACGATACTCAGCAAACTCCTCGGGGAAATCCGCCGGGTCGATGGAAACGAGATGGTTGGGGACGATGTCGGCAAACTTATCGAACCAGAATGCCGAGATGCGATTGAGTACCTCTCCCTTAAACGGAATCTCGTCGGGAAGAATGAAGTCGAACGCAGAAATGCGGTCGGTGGCGACCATCAGCAGGTTTTCACCGGCATCGTAAATATCACGAACCTTGCCACGGGAATCCGGACGACGCTCCATCGTTGTCACGTGAGTCACTCCTTACCTAAATACGACAGAAATGCGGGTTCTTTCCCGCATGTTTTCGCAAACTCGGAGCGGCAGGGACGCGGCCCCTCCTTCACCGAATAGCGAAAAGCTAGTGCTCCATTGTAGTAGATGCCGCGTCTGCCGTGTGCTCGCGGGGCAGATGAATTGTAAAAGTCGTACCCTTTCCAAGCTCCGACTCCACGGATATGTAGCCATGGTGACGCTCGACGATCTGCTTGGTCACGGCGAGGCCAACGCCCAGGCCGCCAGCTTCGCGGGCGCGGCTGGCATCGGCGCGCCAAAACCGCCCGAAGATGCGCGACAGATCGTCCTTGGCAATACCGATGCCGGTATCAGAAACGGCAATGCTGACGTGCTTGCGGTCACTGAGCACCGACACCACGACCCAACCGCCCTCGGGGGTGTAGCGCATGGCGTTGCTCATGAGGTTGATAACACATTGCGTGATCATGTCGGGATCGGCCTCGACGACATCGTCGTGACCCTGGGTCTCGTCCGCAAAACGCAGGCGCAGATCGCGGTCGACAAACAGGCGCTCCTGGGCATTGACGATGGAACGCACGAAAGGAACCATGTCCACCGGCTCAAGGTTGAGCGGAGCCGTGCTGTTTTCCATGCGCGACAGGTCGAGCATCTGCTGCACCAGACGAGCCAGGCGGCGCGTCTCGGAAGCAACGGTCTCCAAATGCTCATCGTCGGTGGGATACACGCCATCCTGCATGGCCTCGACCGTTGCGAGCATGGCCATAAGCGGCGTGCGAAGCTCGTGTGCAACGTCTGAGGTCAGGCGCTTCTCGTGTTTCATATCCTTCTCGAGAGAAGTGGCCATCTCATCGAAGGTCTCACCCAGCTGATCGATCTCGTCATCACCGCGCAGTCCCGTGCGAGCCGACAGGTCGCCGTCACGGATTTGCTTTGCGGTACTGGTGATGCGATGAATCGGCTTGGTGAGCATGCGCGACACGAGCGATCCGATAACGACCGAAATGCAAATTGCAACAACCGCGGCGCTGGCCATGGCGTTAAAGGTCTTCTCCCTAAACGCAGAGTCCGCCTTGGTGAGCAGAGCGTCGGAGCCGATGGCCCACAGCTTTACCTGTCCGACATGCTCGCCGGAAGACGTTACAATCTCGACGTTAGCAACGCTATCGGAGTCGGTTGGAGCAGACGAGACCGGACTATGCGATGCCCTCTTGCCGCTCGTGTCGTCGGTCGTAGCCTGGTTTTCGCGTACATCGGCGGTGGCGCTTGCCGAGGGCCAGGAATCGTCATAAACGATCACGCCCTTTTTATTGACGACCTGCATACCCAGATCGTCGGAAACCAAACTCGACGTTGCGACCGTGCGCAGTTCTCCCGCGGTCCAAGAGCCGTTTTCCTCATATGAGGTTGCCAACTTCTCGGCAGCGGAATTTGCGATTTCGACGATATTGGAGCGTGTGTAATCCGAAAAGACCGTGCCCCACACAACAGAGACAACGCCCACCAGCACCAATACTGTCATGAGCGATGTCAGAGCAAAAGCAAGTGCCATGCGCGAGGGATAGCTCATCGTTGGCCGTGAATCGGAACGAGGCGTGTTCCAACTAGCCTTGGAACCCGCCTCGCTCTCCTGCTTGTGCTTTTGTCCGATTTCAAAGCGCGCAGGTGTCATATGTGATTTCCCTATTTCTCGTCCGACTTATCGGTCTTGGCCGGAGCCTCGAAGCGATAGCCGACACCATGGACGGTGTAGAGCCACTTGGGCTTCTTGGGATCATCGCCCAGCTTGGCGCGAAGATTCTTCACGTGGCTATCGATGGTGCGCTCATAGCCCTCAAAGTCATACCCGAGCACTTTCTCGACCAGCTCCATGCGGTTATACACACGGCCGGGATGGCGGGCAAGCGTGGTGAGCAGCTTGAACTCGGAAGCCGTCAGATCGACTTCCTTGCCCTCGACCAAGATCTTGTGGCCCGAGATATCGATGACCAGATCGCCGAAGTCGAGCACCTCGACGGCGGGCTCGTCGGCCTGATGGGCACGGCGGAACAGAGCGCGAACGCGGGCGACGAGCTCGCGCGGCGAGAACGGCTTAATTAGATAGTCGTCGGCGCCGAGCTCAAGACCGATAATACGGTCCTCGATCTCGCCCTTAGCCGTCAGCATGATGATGGGGACATCCGAGGTATCGCGAATGGTGCGGCAAACGCGCTCGCCGGGAATCTTGGGGAGCATAAGGTCGAGCACGACCAGGTCGAACTGATGCTTCTCGAACTCCTCGATCGCGGACTGGCCGTCGCCGACGCCCACAACCCAGTAGCCTTCGCGCTCGAGATAGGCAGCGACGGCGTCACGGATTGCCTTCTCATCCTCGACCAGCAGAATCTTTTTTGCATCTGAAGCCATAACACGGCCCCCCTGTCTCAATTAGCTAAGAACAAGCCCATTTTAACGCACCTGAGCCCGCCGGATGCCGCTATGACGCGGCAGCTCGGCGGGCGGTACTCACAATTACAACGCGTTTATTCCCCTGTTGGCGCCTTTTTAACCCCTCTAAGCTTAAAGAGAGAATAGGCGTGCAGTGACCGTCTCTGGTATACCCTGGCTGTTGCGCACCGTGGCGTACGTAAGGAATGAGTCCGATTTTCCCGCCGTAGCTGGATAATCGCCATACTCCAAAGCGCGGTCGGGCGACAGCAGCGAGCCATAGGTCTTGGCAGAGGTGTCGATCAGGAAATGCGACGCCTGTACCTTAACAAGGTATTTATTCTTCTTGCCAGCCGCACATGCGAGCGGCTCGCGTGACAGAAAGAGGTACGGCCCTCCCTCATTACCGATATACGTGCCCATATTGCCCAGGCTGCCCACGCCGCTATAGGCCGCCTCGATAGAAAACACGAAGGTATCGCCCATATACACGGCCTCGAAAGGCGAGACTGACGAGGGAAGGACTA
Source organism: uncultured Collinsella sp. (assembly GCA_902482035.1). Lineage (GTDB taxonomy): Bacteria > Actinomycetota > Coriobacteriia > Coriobacteriales > Coriobacteriaceae > Collinsella. The sequence goes on from CABSYW010000006.1 coordinate 9,158, forward strand.
GCTGGGCACGCTTGGTGTTGTTGCCGTCGGTCAGATCGATTGCCGTTATGCCGTAGTAGACGCCCTCGTCGTTGCGGACACGCGGCGAGATGGTCAAAATGCCGTCGCTCGCGCGCGGGGCCGATGCAAAGCGGCCCGTCGATTTCCAAATTGTCTCGGCCTTGGATTCATCAAGTGAGCGACGATAGCAAAACGAATCACTACTCGTTTTATTGCCGCCTGCCGAAGGCATTTTATACCAGATGACTGATGACCCGAACGCCGTAAACAGGGGCGGATCATAGTCCTTGCCACCTCGATCGAGCTCAACCACATCGCCAGAGAGCGAAGCGCCCGACAGATTTTGAGCGTAGAGCTTCCACGATGAATTGGCAAAGTTCATCTCAACCCACGCGAATACGCCGTCGCCGGCACGGACATCGTAGAATGCGTATCCCGTGCCCTCGATAGGATCCTCGATTAATGTGGCAAGCGAGCCATCACCCAGGTTGAGCACACCGAGTGTGTTGGCGTGCAATGCCGATGCGGGCGCCATCATCGCCGCGGCGTAATCGCCGTCGCAGTAGTACAGCAGCGTACCCAGAGGCAGCGTCCACGACGCCGCCGGCTCAAGATCGATGTCGACAGCCTCATACTCATCCGTAATCGAGATGATTTTGGAATCGTCCTTGATAACCTGCGGCTCGCCGGCGGCATCATCGCTGGTACCCGTTTTTTTCGAGCATCCGGCAAGCACCGTGGCAGCGCCCGCGGCAGCCCCACCGAGTACAAAGCCGCGACGCGATATTCCGTTCTTGATGTGATCGGCGATACCCATTAGGCGATCTCGGCGCGAGCGGCCTCGATGGCGCGCGTAAGCTGGTCGGCGCAGGAAGTCTTTTTCATACCGCAGGTATTACCGGCGAGAACCTCGATTACGCGATCGGCAGGAGCGCCCTCGACCAGCTTGGAGATTGCCTTGAGATTGCCGTCGCAGCCACCGGTAAACTCAACGCCTATCACCTTGTTGCCGTCATCGGAAAGGTCAAGGTGAATATTGCGAGCACACACGCCCTGAGGCTTGTAATCAAACGAAATCATGCGATCCCCTCTCAGAATGTTATTCGAGACGACTATTATCCCCGTCTTTCCCTAAATGCAACGAGGCGCTTTGCCGGCAACACACATTACCAGCAAAGCGCCCTAAAAAGCTAACGTTATGCCCGAACCTACTCGAAGCTCAGCCGCTCCAGACGATCAAAGACCGTGTCGATACGGGTGAGGAAGTCCCATGGATCAAAGATCTCGTCGAGCTTCTCCTGGCTGACGGTGCAGCGCGGGTCGGCCTCGAGACGCTCCTTAAAGGTGGGGCCGGAGACACAATCCTGTACCTCGTGCCAGGTTGCCATGGCGTTCTCCTGCACAATGGCGTACGCGTCCTCGCGGGTGATGCCCGTATCGACGAGGGCGAGCAGCACCTTGGAGGAGAAGATGAGGCCGCGGGTCTTATTGAGGTTGGCCATCATGCGGGCAGGGTACAGCTGCAGGCCGTCGATAACGCGGATGAGGCACTGGAACATGTGGTCGAGTGCGATGAAGCTATCGGCCTGGGCGACACGCTCGGCAGAGGAGTGCGAAATGTCACGCTCGTGCCACAGGGCGACGTTATCGAAGGCGACCTGGGCGTTGGACTTCACGACGCGCGACAGACCGCAGACCTTCTCCATGGTGATGGGATTGCGCTTGTGCGGCATGGCGGAGCTGCCCTTTTGGCCCTTACGGAACGGCTCCTCGGCCTCGAGCGTATCAGTCTTCTGCAGATTGCGAACCTCGGTCGCGATGCGCTCGCAGGTGGCTGCGGTGGTGGCGAGAACGCCGGCAAGGTAGGCATGGTGATCGCGGCTGATAACCTGCGTGGACAGCGGGTCGTGAACCAGGCCCAGGTGCTCGCAGACGTACTCCTCGACAAACGGCTCGATGGAGCTGTACGTGCCGACAGCGCCCGAGATGGCACCAAAGGCAACGTTCTTGCGGGCATCCTCAAGACGGTCCAGATCGCGCTTGAGCTCCCAGGCCCAAGAGCCAAACTTCATGCCAAAGGTCATCGGCTCGGCATGGATGCCATGAGTACGGCCGGCGCAGAGCGTGTTGCGCTCCTCGAAGGCACGACGCTTGCAGATCTCGCCGAGTTTCTTGACGTCCTCGATGATCAGGTCGCAGGCCTGGGTGAGCTGGTAGCACAGGGCCGTGTCGCCCAGATCGGAGCTGGTCATGCCATAGTGAACCCAGCGGCTGGGCTTGGGGTCGCCCTCGGGAACATCGGCATCGATGTACTCCTTCATGTTGGTCAGGAAGGCAATGACGTCGTGGCGCGTGACTTCCTCGATCTCATCGACCTTCGCCTTCTCAAAGTTGGCATGGTCGCGGATCCACTGGGCCTCGTCTTTGGAAATACCGATCTTGCCGAGCTCCGCCTGGGCCTCGCAGGCCAGAACCTCGATTTCCTGCCAAATGGCGTACTTGTTCTCGAGGGAGAAAATGTGTCCCATCTCCGGGCGGGTATAGCGATCGATCATAGCGGCTCCTTTTTGGTTATTGGCGCGTTGGTCGTAACCCAACCATTGTACCGTGCGCGGGTGCAAGTATGGGCAGCAGGCATTAACCTAACATTTTGGAATTGGAGCGGGCAACGGGACGTCCGCGTATTTGCTTCGCAAATACGCACCGGCTTCAGTGGCATACCGAGATCCGGGGAAGTGTGGGAGCAAAGCGGGCTGAATCTACCATTGCCGAAATCTTCCTTGCTCCATGGAGCGGGCAACGGGACGTCTGCGTATTTGCTTCGCAAATACGCACCGGCTTCAGGCGCCTGTCGGCGCCTTCGCCTGCTCGCTACAAACGCTTCGCGTTTGCTTTACGCTCGCACCCTGTCGGGTTCGAGTCCCGGCACTTTATTGAAAAAAGCACGGCACCGGAACGGTGTCGTGCTTTTACTTTTTCTGGAGCGGGCAACGGGACTCGAACCCGCGAGTGTCAGCTTGGGAAGCTGATGCCTTACCACTTGGCGATGCCCGCATATCTGGAGGATAGTATAACGCGGTTGTCTTGTTCGATACAAGAGTGGCGATGCTTGTTTTAGCTGTGGAGATTCGTTTGAAAATCGCGTCAATTGTGGAGATGAGGACCTTTGACTTCCTGTTCTCCCTATCTTCTACCTGCACTTTTGCTTGATTGTTGTATTTGAGCTCAATTTGTCAGGAATTGGGCAAGCTTTTGGTCAGGCTCCGGTACTTACCCGCATGAACCTCGGGGGTAGCCTCATCCTACGCGTCGCAGCCTCCCCGTGCGACGCACGAGGGATAAGGAGCAGCCATGTCCAACGCACCCACGCACTCTGTCCACAGCGCAATCGCAACAGGTCCGCTGCTCCTGCTCCTCTTCCTGCTTTTCGGCTGCCTGGCACCGGGAGCCGCATTTGCCGTCGATGGCTACGACCAGCTCGGCTTCCGCACTATTAGCGATGATTGTGGACCCTTCTTCATCGGCAAGTATGAAGCTCAAGACGCCTCAATTGCCTACTGCATGAACCAGGAGCGCCCCGGCCCCACCAAACCGGGCGGCCCATGGCTCAACTTTGATCAAGGCTGGGTGTGGCTCGACGACGGGTTCGCGGCAATCGTTTGTCACGGATATCCAACCACCACGTCGTTTGGCGGTTACCATCTTTCACCCGATCGCGCCCGCGCCGCCACCCAGCTTGCCGTATGGATGTTCAACGGCACTACCCATGTCGACGGCACCTACTCCTACACGACCGCTCAGGGTAAAACCAAGAGTGGGCACTTTACCGCCGACAATGAAGTCGTGGCGGCTGCGCGGTGGCTCCACGACAGCGCAAAATCAGGAAGCATCAAAGCCGCTCCGCACCGCGCGCGACGCTATCTAGGGGCCGTATCGGGCGGCAGCAAACGTCAAGACATGCTCTATGTGCTGCCGGCGGTCTCTGTTTCCTTCCAAAAGCAGTCTGCTAACACCGTTATTACCAGCGGAAACAATACCTATCAGTTTACCGGGGCAACATTCGATATTTTTGAGAGCGCCAGCGGCGCGCGTGTCGGCACCATCAAGATGGACAGCAACGGTCGAGCGCAAGCAACACTCCTACCCAACACGGCGTACTACCTGATTGAAACGAAGGCGCCGGCCGGCTATGTCCCCCGCCACGATCGTATTGCCTTTACCACGGGGAATGACGGCGGGCGGGTCGCCATTGATGAACAGCCCGGCACCATCAACCTGCGTATCGTAAAACTCGATGCCGCGACGAATGCCGGCCCCCAGGTGGGATCTTCACTCGCAGGAGCAGAGTTCACGTGTGTGTCGCAATCAACCCCTGGATGGGCACAAATCCTCACGACCGACGAAAGCGGTCGGGCCACCCTCGCCGATGTCCCCTTAGGAGCCTTTACCATCTACGAATCAAAAGCCCCCGAGGGCTACCTGCCATCCAACGACAGCTGGACCTATACCGTTGGAGCCGACCAGCTCGGCGATTCAGGCGTGGTCGAGATCGAATCTCGCGTTTCCGATATCCCCATTGCGTTTAACCTTGAGATTTCCAAATTCAAGGATTACGGCAATAGCGACCAATCCGGCCTGGAGCAGCCGGCGGAAGGTGTTGTCTTTGAGGTTGTCAGCAACAGCTCTCAGCAGGTTGTTGGCACACTGACCACAAACGTCTATGGCTTTGCCTCCACCAAAGATCAGCCCGAAGCATGGTTCGGCGCAGGCAAGCGACCCGCCGGTGTCCACGGAGCCGTCCCATACGACCGTGCCGGCTACACGGTTCGCGAGGTTCCGGAAACCGTCCCCGAGGGTTTTAAACGTACAGGGGAATGGACCGTCGGGGCCAATCAGATTTCCAACGGCGCCGAGCTTCAATATATCGTGGACAACCACGCTCTGTCGACGCATCTCCAGATTGTAAAACGCGATGCCCAAACAGGCGCTTCTGTTCCACTAGCCGGATTCACCTTCCAACTACTCGACAGCAATCACGAATCTGTCTCACAAACTTGCTGGTATCCAACACATAACGTAATGGACACCTTTACGACTGACGCGACCGGGACCGTCACACTGCCCGAATCGCTCGTGCCGGGCACCTATTATGTACGCGAAACCTCGGCCAAAGAGCCCTATCTTGTCGGCGAGGAGATCGAGGTAAACATACCCGCCGACATGAACCTAACGCCCGTTGCAATCGCCTCGTATTATGACCACGCCGCGACCGGAAACATCAGGATCGTTAAAACCGATGCCATAGACGGCAGCAGCCTCGCGGGCGCCGTCTTTGAGATCCGTGCCTCGAGTGATATCGTGCGCCCCGACGGTAGCATTGCCGCGCTCGACGGTGAGACTGTCGCTACCATCACGACGGATGAAACTGGAGAAGCACGCGCGGACAACCTCCCGCTGGGACTTGGCACCGCACGCTACGAGGTTGTCGAGACTCAAGCGCCGGCAGGCTTCTTGCTCGATCGGACAACCCATATTGTCGACCTTACTTATGCCGACCAGAAAACACCCGTTGTAGAAGCACGGCTTAACGTATCCGACGATTACACCAAGGTTGATATCTCCAAGGTCGATGCAAGCGGTGAGCAGGAAGTGGAAGGCGCACAACTCACCTTATATGGTCCCGATAAAACCGAAATAGACTCCTGGACCTCATCCGACAAGCCACACCGCGTCGAACATCTTGCACCCGGCACCTACTCGTTGCGCGAAATGATGTCTCCGCGGACCTATGACCTTGCCGAGGAAATAACGTTTGAAATAAAGGATACGGGAGAAGTCCAATCCGTCGCGATGAAGGATGCGCTCATCGAGATAAAGGGACAGGTCGACAAGCGTCAGGAACTTGTCCAACCTATCGAAAAGGGCCTGTTGGCTAACGGCGATGGTAAAAATCGCGCCGCGACGCAAACTAATACGGATGGACTTTTCTCCTATACCATCGACGCTCGAAACGATTCCGCTACTTGGGTTGATGAGTTTACGATTACCGATGATCTTGAGTGCGCCAAAGACGGCACGGCGAGATTCATCTCAATCGAAACCCCCGTCGCCATCGGCGACCTCAACGGTCTGTGCAACGTGTGGTATCGCACGACGCCGTTGGACTCGACAGACGTCGATGAGCCGGCGAACGCGACACTTGACGATGGACACGAAAATCCTTGGCTTGAGTCCGACGAAGTAAAAGAGAGCCTTGGTGAGGACTGCCGCCTCGTCGATTACGACGGCTGGCGCCTCTGGAAGGCGGATGTCTCGACCACGGAATCCACCACACTCGAGGCGGAAGAGCTCGACCTTGCATCCAATACCGTCGTAACAGGCATTCGAATTGAATACGGTGCGGTAGCCGCCGACTTTACGACTCGAAGCGATGCGGATTCTTGGACCCGCGATGATCTCAAAGATGAGCACGACGACCTTGACGATGCCAAAGCAATCCTTGGCACAGACGCTCGGGGCGCAGTCGTACACATGCAGGCAACGTCGGCTTATACGCCCCAAACCGCACTCACCAACAGCGCGCGCGTCGATCTTTGCCGCAACGGTGGCGGCGATAAACTTGAGTCACATGACGAGGACAGCGTCATTCAACGCTGTACCCTACCGCAGGACCTACCGGCAACAGGATCAGTTCCCATCGCCGCTTGCATCACCGCGCTCCTGACCTCGGGTGCCGCAGCCCTATGGTTCGCTCGCCTTAGGTCGATCCCAAAGAAGCGCTAGCGCGATGAAAAAGCGGGCGAGCCAGTCCCCTGGCTCGCCCGCTTTCAATCATGTAAATCGCCGTATCTACTCTGCAGACGAAGATCCACCATCAACGATTGCCTGCTCGGACTCAGGAATCCCATCGGCACCCGTACTCTGTTCTTGCTCCACCTCTTCGCTGATTGCGGAGGCGGGGGTCGAGCCCTTTGCACCCACGATGTAGGCAGCCCCAAATCCTAACGCAATGGCAATCAAGGTCAAAATCACGTAGACAGGCCAATGGCGCTTAATATACGAAAACACGTTGACTCCTTAGAGCTCCGTCTACGAACGGCGGATAACCTCGGTCACGACCTCGGATACCGTAGCAATGTTCGTCGGGTTGACATTGTGGGGCAGGTCGTCCTCGGTACGAGCGCAAGCCAGACGCGTGCCGTCCACGCCGGCGATGGTAAGGGCTCGGCGGCTCGCCTCGAGCGCAGCATAGGCATCGGTCTTGGCATAGGGCATCTCGAGCGCGCCACAATCGACATGGAACGACTTGCAGACCTTGCTGACCAGGTTCATGATGCGGCGATCGCCCTTGAGCAGCTGTTGTTCGCCCTCGACCGTCACCACCGAAAGCCTACCGGCGCCGACGGATTCAAGATTGATAAAGAATACGCCGCGGAGCTTATCGCGATGCGAAGCCAAGAAGGCCTTCATGCCAGCGCCATCACAATCCGAGGCGCCCGTTGCCACAAACCAGATATCGTGACCGAGCAGCTCATCATCGCCCATAGAGGCGACAGCCGAGAGCATATCTTCGGAAGAAGCGCCATCGGAAGACGTAGCGCCACCCTTCCAGCCATCGTTATCGTCCTCGAAGTTATCCCACGAACCGATACCGCGACCGGACTTCTTGGCATCGTAATCGTCTTCGACGCCCAGCCAGTCACTCATGCTGTCCTGCTCGTTTTTCTTTTTACGGCCGAACAGACCACCCAGGCCGCGCTTGCGAGACTTGGGTGCCGCCGGGGCGGGAGCCGAAATGGTCTCGATCGGCTGTGCGCCCGACGCAACGGGCATAGGAGGCGCAACGGGTGCCGATGTGGGTTCGGGGCCCTGGGCAGTAGCAAAGGGATCGTTGACCTGTGCGGAGGGGTCGGGAAGGTCGAACAGCGACGTGCGAGACGCAACGTTTGCCTGCTTCATAGACGGCAGCGACGGATCGGGGACCGAAGCCAGCGGAGACGAGGAAGGTGCAGGCGACGGTGCCGACGCCGGATCGGGAACATTCATCTGCGGGCGCGGCGATGCCTGGGAGGAAATCTGGGCCATAAGGGAATCGACCGTTTCGTCCTGGGTGGGAGCGACATTGGCAACCGTGGCACCGGAACCACTCGGGGTCGGCATGGTGAAAATCTGCGTGGAATAAGGCCTCGACTCATCCGTCTCGGGAGTCTCGGAAACCGCAGGCACTTCCTCCTGCTCGACCTCGGTCGAATCATCTTGCTCGGCTGCCGCGTATTGCTCTTCGTCAGAGTTGGCCTCGACGGGCTCGTCCTCGGCGGCATCTTGGATTTCGGCAGCATCAATAGGCTCGTCATCGTCTGCCGCGTCGCCCTGCTCATCGGAAACAGGAAGGGGCTCGGCAATCGCGGTGCCCTGCTTTTCAAACGTTATCGTGGAATCGAACTGCGCGGCATCAAACGACATGGTGCTATCGACGTGCTGCTGAGCCTCGAAAGACGTCGTCGCCTCAACAACATCCGCGGACGCCGGTTGCTGGGACTCAAAGGACGTTGTAGCTTCGGCGGCGTCGACGGGCGCGGACTGCATAGCCTCGTTCTGCTCGAACTCTTGCGCCGCGTGCTCACGTGCCGCCTCGGCTGCCTGCTGCTGAGCGATAGCCTCCTGCTCGGCAGCCTCGCGTGCGGCAGCGCGCTTCTCCTCGAAATCGTCGACAAATTTCTTGCCCTTTGCAAGCGCACCCTTAAAGAAGTTGGAAGCGCTGGCGCCAATCGACGAGAACGCGGATGCAATGTCGGCATGGGGCGTTGCCGCGGGAATCTCGGCCGAGAAATCAGTATCGCTCTCGTAAGACACGCGCCTCGGCTGTTCAACGTAATCGTCGTCAGACTCGTCCGCAACGTCTTGCGCCGGCGCGGCGGGAGCCAAAATGTCCAGTCCTGCCGCGAGATCGATCGCGGACACCGCCTCGGGATCGGCAACGGCAGCGGTAACCGCGGCAGACTCATCATCCGCAGTGACAACGGGCGCAGGCTCGGGCTCAAACGTCGGCTCCTCGCCCTCCTCGTAATCGAGCGTGCAGGACTCGGGAAGCATTCCGAGCGCACGGATGGCATCCGAACCAAAGCGGATGTTGCCGGCGGCGTTGCGATAGAGCTTGGGCTCGGGCTCGACCGCGGCAGGTTCCTCCGCCGACTCGGCAGCGGGAACCTCGTCATTGAACTCTTCGGCCTGGACAGCCTGATTCTGATCCTCGGGCACGATAGCACCGATCAGCGTCTCGTCGGCAGATGCACCCTCAAAGCCCTCGATCTGCTCGTCGAAAGCCTCACCCTGTTCGGGCTCGGTCTGAGTGTCGGGAGCAATCGGCTGACCGAACTCGTCCTCGGCGTAGGTAGGCTCTTCGTACTCGATGGTGTTGCCGTAGTCGTTTTGCTGCTGGGCCGCGGCATACTCCGCCGCTGCACGCGCCATTTCCTCGGCACGACGCTTTTGCTCCCCAAAATAGGTATCGAACGGAACATCGTCGGGAAACTCGTTTTCGCCCTGGAAGGGAGCAACGTTGTCCATAACGCCGAGCATAGCGGCGACAGAAGACTTGTTGCACACCGCGCCGGACGTATAGGGAAGAATGTGGCGGTTAGAGATGATGTTTGCCGCGTTGGCAAGCGCAACGAGGGAAGCGAGGATCGCGACAATCCACAGCAGAACCTTGAGCGCGCCGGGGAGCGGCAGGATGCGCAGGATGGCAACGGCAGCGGGGGCAACCGTGGCAACGGGCAACAGCTTGGCGATGAGCGCACGATACGAAGCATAGGGCTCGCGGGCGAGCAGCTCAGCACGGGGAGAGTCGTAGTGTGCGACAACGACCACCGGGCGGTTGCGCGGAGACGCGAGCGGGCCCGAGGCCTTGTGGTAGGCGATGACATTTTGGCTCACGCCCGTCTTGCCCAGACGCGAAACCACGGGGTGGCCCGTGCGCTCGAGCACGTAAAGAACGGCACCGACAATGGCCAGCAAGGTGCCGACCAAGCCGATACCGCCGCCGATACCCATCAGCAGGGCGCCGGCAAACGCAAGAATACCGGTAACGGCAAACGCCAATCTACTGGGCGCCGGGGCATTGAACTCCTGAACCTCGGGATCAAAGCCGTGGTTGCGGAAGATCTGAGCGATATCCTCGGCAGCCAAGCGCTCTTCTTCGCTGCATGCCGGCGTAATGCCGGTGTTCTGCAGCAGGTGGTTAATATAGTTCTGGGTGTTCGCCATGTGCGCTCCACATCCATAATCCGACAAATAGGCCCAATGCATGCACATTAGAACCGTATATAGTCGAAAGTATACCCCGAGCGAGCGCAAACGACCGAATTCGGGCCATCTTAACGCCCCGAGCGGACAAGGATATAGCCTAATCTCCATATCGGACTAAAATCATGGCAGCAAACCACCTTCTCATGCGAGGACTCTATGACGGCAAGCGACGCGACCGCGACAATTAAAAAGGGGAATTCGGAGCCCAGTTTCGATAAAACGGCTCAGCGCATCCTCAATCTTTTCTTTGTGCTCAATAGCTCCCCCGAACCGCTGACGACCGAGCAGATCGTCTTGGATTCTGACCTGGGATATGGCTCGGGCAACATCGACTCGGATAAGCGAAAGTTTCGGCGCGATCGTGACAAACTGCTCGAGCGTGGCATCTTAATCAAGGAGGTTCGCCCCGCCGGCGCGCAGGAGACCGAGGAAAGCTCGTGGACAATCGACCGCGAGCACACCTTTGCAGCAGGCGGCCTCATCACCGCAGACGATGCCGACATCCTGCTCAATGCCATCGACCAGACACTCGCAGCAGGCTCATCCACCTTTGCCGCGCCGCTTGCCGACATTCGCTCCAAGATTGCCTACCTCACCGGCATGTCGACGACAGGAGAGGCACCGATCCGCCGCTCTCCCGCCGTCGATGCGGTATGGAGTGCCTTTGCCGAGCGTTGCGCGCTGCGCTTTTTGTACCAAAACGGACGCGGCGAGCAACGCGAGCGGACCGTTTGCGTCTACGGCATGTTCGAGCGCGAGGGCACGGCATACTTCTGCGGCCTCGACAATGCCACCGACGACATCAGGACATTCCGCTGCGACCGTATCGTTCGCGCCTGGAGACCTTCGAAGGCCTACGCCATTCCTGCGGATTTCAACCTCAACGATTACTTATTCTTTGAGTTTGATTTTGCCGACCGCCCACCCGTTGCGGCTACGTTCTCGTTCGCGCGTGAAGCGCAGGCTGATATGATCAGCGGTCTCACACGCGGGCGAGGCGAACTCACGCGCACCGAAGCAGAGTGGACCTGGACCGTTGACGTGCGCGACTTTGAAGCCGCAGCCTCGTTTTGCATGGCCCATGCCATGGATGGCATGAGGCCCGTCGCCCCCGATGCTCTCAAGCGGGCGTGGAATCACCTCATCGAAAGGACGGTGCACAAGCATGCCCGTGCGTAAACTCACCAGCGAGCAAAGACTCTCGCGCGCCATCGACATCATGGAGGCCCTCTACGCCGCCGGCGAGAATGGCATGACACGAGACGAGCTTTGCAGCCGCTTTGATATCACGGGGGCATCGCTCGACGAGATTCTCGAGATCGTCTCGACGCTTGCGGACCGGGAATCGGGCGCACGTATTATCTGCGAACGCCGTGGCGAGTGCGTGGTCCTCATCGGTGATGCGGGGCGCGTGCTGCCGCTGCGTCTGAGTGCCGCCGAGGGCGCTGTGCTCAATCATGAACTTGAATCGTTGGGGATCGATCCCCAGGCGGCAGCTCGGATTCGACATGCCCTTCTACCCGAAGAGCTTGGCTATAACCAGCGCGTCTTTGACACCGTCAACCACGGGTCGCACTGGCAGCAGCTGAGCTGCGCCATTCGGGACGGCGTTCGCTGCCGCATCTCGTATCGCTCGATGGATGACGCACAAGCGCGCGAGCGTTTGGTCGACCCCTTGCGCATCACAACAAACGGCGACCAAACGTATCTGATTGCCTGGGATGTCGCGGTCGACGAACAGCGTACCTACCGCATGGATAAAATCGAGGGCCTGGTCTTGACCGACGACTCCGTCGTGTGCCACGCACCGGAGCCCGCGACCCTCCATGACTCCCTCGCCCAGGCGGAGCGGAGCGCGAAGCTTCTCATGCCGCGCGCCTTGGCAGAGCGCCTAGACTGGCCCGGCATCATGTCGATTGAACCCAATGGGGCGGACAGCTCAACAGTGAATGTGCGCTACGGCTCCGAGCGCTGGCTGTTAAGCCAGGTAATCGCAGCGGGCGGGGCCATCCGCATCCTGGATGACCCCGCCCTGTCAGAGCGTCTGTGCGATATGGCAAAATCCCTCGTCTGTCCGCTTTAGCGGCGCCGCTCGTGGCGGGCGCGCCACAGCTGTAGATAGTGCCCGATTTGTGCCGACTCGATGCGCTGGTAGGAGCTCGTGGGCAGCGACGTTAAGAACTTCTTTCCGTAGCCCTTCGTCACCAGGCGCGGGTCGGCCAGAATCAGCACGCCGCAATCGGTCGACGAGCGGATAAGGCGGCCGGCCGCCTGCTTGACCTCGAGCACCGCCTCGGGCAGCGAATAGCGCGCCCAAGCGCGGTCTTCGCGCAGGTTGCGCTCGCACGAGAGCGGGTCCGTAGGGCTCGAGAACGGCAGTTTGGGAATGATGACGCAGCGCAGCGTCTCGCCGCTGGCGTCGAATCCCTCCCAAAAGGCCTTAAGAGCAAAAAGCGACGAGGTCGGCTCGTTGATAAACCGGTCGCGCAGGCGACGAGGAGATGAGTTGCGCTGCTGGCAGTTGAGCTCCAGGCCCGCACGGGCCATCTTGGGCTCAACGCGGGCGTACAGGTCTTCCATGTCGCGCCGATTGGTGAACAGTGTGAGCACCGATCCGCCCATGGCAAGATGGGCGTCGACCAGCACGCGCTCGAGCGCCGTAAGATAGCTCTCACGATCGCGCGGATCGGGGATATCGCCCGCAACGACTACAGCCATGTTCGAATCGAAGTCGTAGCTCGAGTCCAAGTGCAACGATGAGGATGTTGAAGCACCGATGCGATCGAGGCCGACCGCGTGGTTAAAGTGTTCAAAGCTTTTGGACACCGTCATGGTCGCCGAGGCAAAGATAGCCGTGTGAACCTCGGGCAGCCACTCGGTTGCCAAGGCCTCGCCAATGTCGATGCGCTCTGCGGTCATTGACTCTCCGCCGGCGCGCAACCTGCGATTGACCTGCAGCGAATACACGTAGTGTTCATCGGTGCCATCAATGATGAGTTTGAGGTTCTCGGCCAGCTCGTGCAGGCGGCGCGAGATATCACCCAGGTCGACAACAACCTCGGGCTTGTCGGCGGCGACGGCTTGCACCAGCGCATCGACGCTCTTGTCAGCTTGTTCCAATGCGTCGATGGCAGTGTAGGCCGACTGTAAGAAATCATGCCAGTCGTCAGATTCGCGCAACTCGGGGCCAATCCATAGATTGGCATTGTCATAACCCCCACGGGCACGACGGCCGAGCTCGCGAACGCCATCGAACACGTCGGCGATTGCCATGCTCGCGCGCGCAACCGTCGACGTCGCCTTGGCAGTAAGGCCCAGATAGAGCGTAGAGCCCTCAGAGGTTGCCAAATCACGGGAGACCTGGCTTAGCGCACCGGTGCTCGAGCCACCCAGGCGCTCAAACAGAACGCGTGATTCGTCCGCCGACACCACGCGCGCCCACTGACGGCGCGCCTCGCGCTCGATAGAATGGGCCTCGTCGATTACCCAATGACGAATCGGAGGCAAAATCCTGCCCTCGGCCGCAACGTTGCGGAACAGCAGGGAATGGTTGGTGACCACCACATCGGCATGCGCCGCACGACGGCGAACGCCGTGGACCAAACATTTATCAGGGAAAAACGGGCAGAGGCGACGAGCACACTCGCGCGAGGCCGTCGTAAAGTCGGGGCGGTTGACGCTGCGCCACCGAATGCCAAGTGAGTCGAGGTCGCCATCGGCTGATTGGCAAACGTACGCCATAATGACCGCGACCGCCGTGAGCGTGTCCGCCGGATCGCGCTTGGTGGTAATCTCGACCTGGCCGCGGCTCATGCGCTCAAGCTTGCGCAGGCACGGATAGTGGTCATACCCCTTGAGAGCGCAAAATGACAGGCCACCGTCCAGTTGCTCGGCAAGTTTTGGCAGCTCATGGTACATGAGCTGGTCGGCAAGATTGTTCGATTTGGTCGCAATACCAACCGTGATGTTGTTACGGCGCGCTGCCTCGGCAAAAGGTACCAGATAGGCCATCGATTTGCCGACGCCCGTGCCCGCCTCAATTACACGATGAGTGCCCGTGACCAGCGCATCGCGGACCTCGAGCGCCATCGCGATCTGCTCATCACGCGGCTCGTAGGTGGGATACATGCGATTGACCAGGCCACCTGGCGCATAGTCTGCCTCAATCTCCTCACGACTCGGCATCTTGAGGACCGGCAGTTCGTCGGCGTCCACCCGGTCGTCGGCGCGATCGGCCTTGAGAACGTCAGCACGAGCGGCGCTGAGAGAGAAGATAGAACCAGGGTTCTGCCCCGCCAAGAATGAGAAGATTGGACGATAGGACCAAGGCACGTCCGGATGCATGTCGGCTAGGCGCGCCATGAGGCCCTGGGGCAAGTCGGTGAGTGCCACGAGCAACACGCGCCATACGCCACACAGGGCGTCGACGTCGGCATTGGCACGGTGTGATACCGAGTCACAGCCAAACAGATCGGCCATAAAAGACAGCTTGTGCGAGGCCAGGCGCGGAAGCGCGATGCGCGACAGCGCCAGCGAATCGATCCAAATATCGCTCACGTTGACGCCGCCTTTGACCGACTCGATAAACGAGCGGTCGAACGTGGCGTTATGTGCGATCACCGGGCAACCACCGACAAAATCGGCGAGAGCGGCGACGGCCTCAACGGCCGACGGGGCATCTGCCACATCGGCATTTGTAATGCTCGTGAGCTCGGTAATCTCGGCGGGAATTAGCTGCTTGGGATGCACGAAGGTATCGAAGCGGTCGACGATCTCGCGGCCCGAAAGACGAGCCGCCGAGATCTCGATCAGCTCATTGTCCTGCACCGAAAGACCTGTGGTCTCGGTATCGAGGACGATCACATCTTCCTCGATAAGGCCGAAGGACTGCGTTTTGGCGCGTTCGGCAAGCGTGGCATAGGAGTCGATGACAAACTGCGGCGTTCCTGACGAAACCGCGTCCTCGATTAGCATGCAATGCCCGCTCGACGAAGGCCCATACGGATCAGGCTGTCACAGACCTGCGGGAACGTCATGTCGTCGGTGTGGCGGATCTCGTCCGGATACAGCGACGTATCGGTCATGCCGGGAATGGTATTGGTCTCGAGGATAACGGGGCCGTCCTCACTCACAATAAAGTCGCTGCGCGAGATACCCAGGCAACCGAGGGCCTTGTGAGCAGCACAGGCAAGCTCCTGGGCACGAGCGTAATTCTCGGGTGAAATCTGCGCCGGAATGCGATGGATGTCCGTAGGGTCGACATACTTCACGTCCAGATCGTAGAACTCGCAGTCCTCGGGCTTACGAATCTCGACAATCGGCAGAGCGCGCACGTCATCTTCGCCGTATACGCCGACGGTAATCTCGGTACCCTCGATGCACTTCTCGACCAGCACTTTGTCGCCGTACTCAAACGCCTTGGCGATTGCCGCGGGCAGCTCGGAGGGCTCATGGACCAGGGAAATGCCATAGCTGGAACCGTTGACGGCCGGCTTCACAAAGCAGCGCTCGCCACAAACCTCGACGATATGATCGATATCGACTTCATCGCCCACCTCGAGCGCAAGGCCGGGGGCAATGGGAATGCCCGCCTTGGCGTACAGGAGCTTAGAGACCTCCTTGTCGGCACCGCAGGCGCTGGCAAGCACGCCCGAAGCCGTGTAGGGGATACCCAGGGTCTCCATGGCGCCTTGCATGGCGCCATCCTCGCCGCCGGCACCGTGCATGGCGATAAACGCCACGTCAAAGCCGCCGGTCGCCATGGTTACCATAAAATCATCGGCAGCCGTGTCGAGCAGCTCCACCGAAGTGTAGCCGGCCTCCTTCAAGGCAACCACGACGTTCTTTCCCGAATTGAGCGAGATCTCGCGCTCAGCGGAATGACCGCCCGCCAAGACCGCTACGTGCATGTTCTCTAGGCTTTTACCCGGCATGGGCAGACTCCTCCTCTATAATTTCTGCAGCTGATACCATATTGTAGCGATACCCTCTACGTTTCCCCAAAATCGAAAGGCTTCCATGAATCCCAGGACTAAATCTCAGGACATTCGCGACTTGAGCCAAAACGATATTCGCGAGCTTGTGGCCGAACTTGGCCAGCCCGCCTTCCGCGCGAAGCAGCTCATCGAATGGGTCTTTGAGAAGAACGTTTGTTCGTTTGACGATATGACCAGCCTTCCCAAGGCTTTCCGCGAGCAGCTTAAAGAGGCTTTTGCCTTTGACACGCCGACTGAACTCACCAAGCAGGTTTCCAAAGATGGCTCTCGCAAGTATCTGCTCGAGTACCACGACGGCGTTTCCGTCGAGACCGTCGGCATGCCCCGTCGTAACAAGCTTTCCGTCTGCGTTTCCACCCAGGCAGGCTGTGGCATGGGCTGTGCCTTTTGCGCTACCGGTCTCAACGGCCTCAAGCGCTCTCTGACCGCTCAAGAGATCGTCGACCAGGTACTTCATGTATCCAACGACTTTGGCGAGCGCGCCACGAGCGTTGTCTTCATGGGCCAGGGCGAGCCGTTTGCCAACTACGACGAGGTTCTCAAGGCGCTGCGAATCCTCAACGACCCCGATGGCATCGGTATCGGCGCTCGTCACCTCACCGTCTCTACCAGCGGCGTTATTCCCGGTATTCGCAAATTTGCCGATATCCCCGAGCAGTTCACGCTTGCCGTT
This sequence comes from uncultured Collinsella sp., assembly GCA_902482035.1. Taxonomy (GTDB): domain Bacteria; phylum Actinomycetota; class Coriobacteriia; order Coriobacteriales; family Coriobacteriaceae; genus Collinsella. The sequence goes on from CABSYW010000006.1 coordinate 26,135, forward strand.
TCCCTGCATTCCGCCATCCAGTCGACGCGCAATAAGCTCATGCCCGGTGTTAAGAAGTACACGCTGCTTCGCCTTCACGAAGCGCTTCAGCTCTACACCGAGAAGACCGGCCGCCGCCCGACCTATGAGTATGCCATGATCGAAGGCGTCAACGATACGAATCCCGAAATGCAGGCGCTCTGCGACTTCTGCGAGGGAACGCTGTGCCACGTTAACCTCATTCAGCTTAACGACATCGAGGGTAGCCCGCTCAAGCCGTCGCCGATTCATAAGGTTGAGGATCTTCAGCGTCGTCTTGAGTCCCGTGGCATCGAGACCACGATTCGTAACTCGCGTGGTAACGATATTGACGCCGCTTGCGGACAGCTGAAGCAGCGCTTCAAAGTTCAGAAGAACGCATAGGGGAGTCGCATCCCAAAACGTTTCATGTGAAACATCGAACGACCCCGGTTACAGAATATGCAACCGGGGTCGTTTCATTTATTGACCTTAATTTTGAATCAGCTGCTACCTTTCCCATTTTTTACGGCCAAAATAAGGGGTCCTTGTCTCATGAATCAGACAAGGACCCCTCAAAAAATGCTGAGTAATTGTTAGGTACCTAATAGCCTACATTTTCCCATTGGTTGCTGACCCAACCTTGATTAATCTTGGGATTCTTCGTTACCTGAGCAGTACGCATGGCAACATCTTCCGTCATAACATCCATTTTCTTTTTGGAAGTATCGACGATATCTTGCGCGCCACGAAGCAAACGACCTCGAAGTTCATCGTCTGTCGCGATCTTATAGCTAGCAAAGGCACCAGCCGCGACAGTCGTCACCAATGCAATCGCTGTTAAAATCTTATTCCTCATCTTGGCCTCCTTGATCAAACTGAATCATTTCGCCAAGAATACGAGAGAGCTCTTCCTCGTCTTTAAACTCAATCTCAATCTTATTCTTTCCACGCGAGCTCTTCACACGCACGTTGGTATTAAATACCTGACGAAGCACACGGGCAGCCTTTTTAAAGGACTGAGGCGTTGCAGGCCTTGGCGTCTTAGGTGTCTCTCCGGCAGAAAACAACGGAGCAAGATTTTCTGTCGCTCTTACGGAAAGGCCCTCTGTAACAACTTTCTCTGCAAGTCGAATACGCGCGTCCTCATAGGGAACTGCAAGAATCGCACGTGCATGACCAGCAGTAAGTTTGCCCTCAAAAATCATCTGCTGAACTACTTCGGGGAGATCGAGAAGACGCAGCGAGTTTGTAACTGCAGAGCGTGACTTGCTTACTGCCTTCGACAATGCCTCCTGGGTCATCCCGCTGGCATCAATGAGTTGGCGATAGCCCTTAGCCTCTTCGACGGGATTCAGATCAGAACGCTGAAGGTTTTCGATAAGAGCAAGAGCCAGCATCTCTTCATCATTTACCTCTTTAATGATGACTGGCAATTCTTCAAGGCCAGCAAGCTTTGACGCCTGGTAACGACGCTCACCAGCGATGATCTCATAGCCGTTTCCATGCTTGCGAACCAAAAGCGGCTGCAAAACGCCATGTTCTTGGATTGACTCGCTCAACTCGCGAAGCTCAGTTTCGTTAAAGTGAATTCGCGGCTGATTAGGGTTGGGAACGATATCCTCAATAGGTAGTTTTGTTTCAGATGCGGCATTTGAAGCCGATGCAGCCGAACCGCCGGTCTCATACTCGGCCTCTGAGACCAAAGCGTTGAGTCCACGTCCCAATCCGCCACGTTTCTTTACACTAGGCACGCTTGATCACCTCTTTTGCAAGGTTCATATATGCTTTTGCACCCTTATTTTGAGGTGCATAGGTAATTACCGGTTCTCCAAAAGACGGAGCTTCGGAGATTTTAACCGTACGGGGGATTAGCGTCTTAAACGCCTTATCACCAAAGTACGATTGAACCTCCTCAACAACCTGATTCGATAGTGAAGTACGCGAGTCATACATGGTCATAAGCACACCATAGGTGTCTAAGCCCTTGTTCAGCCGTGATTTGACCATCTTCATTGACTCAAGCAGCTTCGTAACGCCCTCGAGTGCGTAATATTCGCACTGGATCGGAATCAAAACGCTGTCTGCTGCGGTCAAAGCGTTGATAGTAAGCAGGCCGAGCGAAGGAGGACAGTCAATGAAAATAAAGTCAAACTCGTCCTGAATCGGCTCAAGCAAATCTTTGAGGCGGGTTTCACGAGCAATTGCGCTTACGAGCTCAATTTCCGCGCCTGCAAGTTGAATTGTAGCCGGAATAACGAATACCTTTTTACAATTTGTATCAAGAACAAGCGATTCTGCCGGCACATCATTCAACAATGCATCATAGATGCATTGATCAAGGTCTTCTTTTTCAATTCCGAATCCACTGGTGCTGTTTCCCTGCGGATCAAAATCGACAATCAATGTCTTACGACCCTGCTCACCCAGTGCTGCTGCAAGGTTTACAGCCGTCGTTGACTTACCGACGCCGCCTTTTTGATTGATGATTGCAATGATACGCGTGTCTTTTGCGCTCTTAGAACGTTTAACGTCGCGAAATCCCACGGTCCCTCCTGGTGTGTATTAAAGCTGTCAAACGGAGGATGTTTCACGTGAAACATTCCGAATCGATATCAACCGCCATGTTTCACGTGAAACACTGCAAGTTGTTAGTATCCATTATGTTTCACGTGAAACATCTAGGCAAGCGGATTCTTCTTTGCCACGCCATTTGCACGAGGCAATGAGACGGATGCTGGATGACTCTTCTTAAGAACAATGAACTCCCTGTGACCCAAGCCTTCAGGCAAATCAATTGCGTCATTCAGAAGCAAAGTGAAGCCGCAAATCTTAGCTGCTGACATGCCGGAAGCAAGCTCCTCATCTGAAGGATTGCCCTTGGTTATAACAAATAGCCCTCCATCCTTCAGATACGGAGCCGCATACTCAACAAGAATCGGTAGAGGGGCCAGTGCGCGGGCGGTTACAACAGAGAACTGCTTCTTATGGCTTCGAGCATATTCTTCAAGACGATCATGAACCGCATGAGCATGTTTCAATCCAAGAGCATGGACAAAGGAATTAACCGCATCAACCTTCTTGCCAACAGAGTCAATATAAGTAGCTTTACGATGCGTGGTTATGGTTAATGGAATACCAGGGAAGCCCGCACCTGTTCCCATATCGAGCAAAGCTCCCTCAGGAGCCTTGTTGATATAGGGGAGCAAAACAAGTGAGTCGAGGATATGAAGTACTGCAGCATCTTCTACGTTAAGAATACGGGTGAGATTGGTTGTCTTATTTGTTTCTAGAACCAAATCCAAATGCTGAATACATTTCCTCAGCTCAACATCAGTTACGCTCAAGGAATACTCTTTGCAATAGGAAGTTAGACGACTCAACATCTCGTCAGCCTGCTGATCAGTAAGTACTAACAACGAAAGCTCCTTTCTGACAAAAATCAGTATATCGAGAACTTTTGACAAAAAAAGGGGACGTGGAAACCACGTCCCCTTAGCATAAGCTCGAGAAGATTATCGAGCAACAATCACCACATGGCGATCAGGGTCAGAACCCTCAGAATGAGTATCGACGACATCATTGCCACGAAGTGCAATGTGAACCAATCGACGCTCGTAGGCATTCATGGGCGGAAGCGAAACACTCTTATGAGTGCGGATGGCACGCTCGGCAGCAGACTGAGCCATGGAAGCAACCTTGTCCTGACGGCGACTCTTGTATCCCTCTACGTCCACTACAACCGGATACCTAAAGCCAAGTTTGCGGCTCACCAGCAAAGAGAACATAACCTGAAGGGCATCAAGGGTGCGACCATGACGGCCAATGAGAACAGCAAGGTCGGGAGCCGTTACATCCAAAATCAGCTCACCCTCGTCGCCCTCATACTCATCGATAGGAGAGTTGGCGGCATCGAAGTGCGAGAGGATGGAACGCAGGATGGAAATCGCAACATCGGCAATGGTGTCGAGCTCCTCATCGGTCAGCTCTTCACCAGCCTTGTAGCGCTGTGCAATCTCGGGATAATCGCCCGCGACCTGCGGGGCAACCTCCTCAAGCATATCCTCGATGATCTCTTCAGACATAACGTACTCCAAAAGTTAGGTACCTAAATAAGATTGATATCCCACTACTTCTTCTTGTGCGGGCGCGGCTTCTTCTCTCGACGAGTGACCTCAACCTGCAGCGGAGCGTTCTTAAGACGCTCCTCCTCATCGGCCTTCGCCTTGTCGATGACCTTCTGCGTCACAAAAATCTGCTGGATAACCTGCCAAGCAGACGAGACGTCGTAGTACAGCAGAACACCAACGGGAAGGCTCCAGCCCATCCAAAGCATCATGACCGTCATGACAACGGCCATCATACGCATGCTCTGAGCCTGCTGGCCGGTCTGGTTGCGCGACATATAGAGCTGCGGAATCAGGGTCAGGACGGCGAACAGGATCAGGCAAACCAGCGCAGGCAGTGCAACCATAAAGCCATCGGCAAAGGAAGCGCTCGGCGTGGTGGTCAGGTCGGGCAGGATGTTGAAGAACGAGAACGTGCCGTCGTTAAAGTACTGCGGCAGGTTGCGCAGCAATGTAAACAGGGCGAACAGGACAGGCATCTGAATCAGCAGCGGCAGACAGCCAGCCATGGGGTTGAACTTGTTCTCGCTGTAGAACTTCTGCATCTCCTCGGCCTGACGCTGGGGATCGTCGGCATAGCGCTCCTGGATCTCGAGCATCTTGGGCTGCAGCACCTGCATGCGAGCCGTCGACTTGGTCGACTTGAGCATGAGCGGCGTCAGCAGCAGACGGATGATGACCACCAGGATGATGATGGACAGGCCCCAGTCGACCGCAAAGGTCTGGATGAGCTTGAGCAGCTCGAAAAGGATGTTAACGATCCAATCCCACATGTAAGTTTTCCTCCGATAGCGAGTGCCCGCTAGGGCACAGGGTCATAACCGCCGACGTGCAGGGGATTGCAGCGAGCGATGCGCCTCACGGCAAGCCAGCAGCCTCTCAAAACACCGTGCTTCTCAATCGCCTGGACGGCGTATTGCGAGCACGTTGGGTAATAAATGCAGGCGTCAGGCAATAAGGGCGAAATAACCTGTTGATATATGCGAATAGGAGCGATGGCAACACGTCGCAAAACGTGATTGCTCATCGCTCCTCCCCGGCAACGCCGGCGCGCTTCATAAGCGAACGCAACGCCTTGTCCATCTCCTGCGGCGAGGAAACCCTCGTCTTGGGAGTTGCAAACAAGATGATGTCATAACCCGCAACGGGAAATCCGCAGCTGCGGGCGGCCTCGCGCATCACACGCTTAGATCGGTTGCGCACGACGGCACAACCGAGTCGCTTAGCACCAACGAAGGCGACCCTTCCGGAGTCGCCTTCGCCAACCGATTCACATATGGTCATTCGAATCAGAGGGTGATTGAAACGACGCCCCTGACTGAACACATGCTCGAAATCTTGCCGAGACTTAATAGTCTTCATGCGAGATGTGTGTATCGCTGCTAGACAGTGAGACGCTTGCGGCCCTTGGCACGACGACGGGCGAGCACGGCACGACCACCCTTAGTGGCCATACGGGCACGGAAGCCATGGGTCTTGGCACGCTTACGCTTATTAGGCTGATACGTACGCTTCATCTTAAGTTCCTCCTGCTGCATTTCGAGTGTCCGCGGGGACGCGGACGCAGATATAGACACGTGAGCTTGAAGATTGTAGGGAAATCAATGTTCAAATGTCAAGAAATCAAAGGTAAAAGGTTGCGCAGTTCACACGGTTCCCCCATAAGCACAACCGAAATTTGCGCCTCATGGCAACCTTTCACGATATTTCATCGAGTTTTCAACAGGTCATGTTGGCAATGTTGAGAACTTTTCGCCCGTTTTCCAAAGTTTTCAACAAGTTTTGAAAAGTTGTCGAAAGATGAGAAACGTTGCACGGTGAGCTACTATTTGTTCGAAACCTTTTGAAAGATTGCGAGCGGCATGTCTGACGACTTTTACACCATGGTCGATTCCGGAGACCCGGCACCCGACAACGAGCACATCACCGGCGTGCGCGAAGAGCGTGCGGAAGGCGAGCAGACGACCACGCAGGCGCCAAAAGCCATGTACGCCGCGCGCATCGCCGTCTATGACGACATGCTGTCGACACCGCGGGTGATCGTCATTGATCCGCAAGATGTCCGCACGTATTTGGAAGAGACGACCAACACCGTCTACCGGTGCATGAAAGAACAAGGTGGCCACATCTCGCTCATGGTCATCCGCGAGATTGTCGAAAACTTTATCCACGCACACTTTGCCGAGCCCATCATCTCGATTCTGGACGGCGGAGACACCATCCGCTTTGCTGACCAAGGACCCGGCATCGACGACAAGGAACGTGCTTTCGACTTTGGCGTTACCAGCGCAAACAGCAAGATGAAGCGCTATATCCGTGGAACCGGAGCAGGGTTTCCCATGGTGCAGGAGTATTTGGAAAACGCCGGCGGTGCCGTATCCATCGAGGACAACATGGGCAACGGCACCGTGGTTACGGTAAGCCTGAACCCTAAACGCGTGCAGGAAATCGAGCGTGCCGGCGGACGCGGCGCTGCCGTGCGGCCCGAGACGGAGCAGCCCACATATCCCCTGCCGGGAGCTTTTGCGCAGCAGCCCGTGGCAACGCAGCAGATGCAGCCCCCCGTGGGACAGATGCAGCAGCCCGGAATGCTTCCCACACAAGAACCCCAGGCGGCATCTATGTCGATGCCGCCAAACATGCCAGAGGCCATGCCGCTGGCTGATCAGGATGCAGCAGCAATGCAGCAGGCGACAGGGGCACCGGGTGGCCAGCAAATGGGCTATCAGCCGTACCAACAGGGATATCCATATCAGCAGATGCCGCCACTGGGGTATGGCCAGCAGTTCCCGCAGCAGTACCAGCAGGGATATCAGCAGCCGTACCAGCAGATGCCGCAGCAGCAGTACAACCCTTGGACCCAGCAGATGCCTCCACAGCCTTACCAACAGTGGCCTCAAAGTTTTCAACAGCAAATGCCGCCGATGCAGAGTTCTCAACAACCAGCAGCTCAAATGATGTATCCTAATGCAGCAAATCAGTATGCGCAGCCACAACCGGACGTGTTCGTAAGCGATCGCGGCAACGCCGCGCTGGGCTATCTGGCGCAAAATCAAGCGTGCGGTGCAACCGATCTGGCGAGGACGTTTGGAAACTCGGCCCCCACTTGGTCACGCACGCTCAATGACTTGGCGCAGGCCGGCTTGGTCATCAAGCATGGCCAGAAATACCATCTGACCGAACTCGGCGCCGCTCGCGTGCGAGCTCAGAGCTAAAGAACGGGAGAGACAGTGGACGAGGAAGCAAGCATCATCCTGGGGGATGCCATCGCCTTTTGTCAGCGCGACGGCCAAGATGCACGCCTCATCAACATGCTGGGGCAATCGCGCGCCATAAGCCTGACCGAAGATACGCTCACGATCGAGGCCCCCTCGCGCTTTGCCATCGCGCAGCTCAAAAAGCATCAGCCGACTATTGAGGCCTATCTGGAAGAAATCGCCTTTGCACCGATTGCGCTCGACATCGTGGCACCGCAAGGCGCCGCGACGGAATCCGCTGCCGCGACGGCGCCCGCCACGGCTCCCGCTGCTTCCCCGGCGGTGCCGGCCTCCGCAGGCGACGTGCCGACAATCGAGCACCAGCACAGCGATGTTTCCCGTGAAACCATGTTACCGTTGCCGACCGCGGCAGCGACGTCAATGAACGCACCCGTCACGCACATGCCCATCGCTCACGACGCAGCGGCGGGCGCGGATTCGGGCATTGCAATCAAGAACACGCTCTCGGCCGATGATTTTCGTCGCATGATGAACCAGATGAAGGGCGGAGCGCCGACCAAATCCACCCAAGCTGCGACCCCCGCTTCACCCGTGCCAGCACCGACCGTGCCGGCCGAGCAGAATACGGATGGAGCCCCGCTCGCCGCGAACTCAAAATTTACCTTTGAGAACTTTGTCTACGGCCCCGAGAACAGCCACGCCTATCGCTCGGCACTCAAGTTTGCCGCCCTCGCGGACGAGCGCGGCACGTGCACATCGCTGTTCATCTACGGCAAATCGGGCCTGGGCAAGACACACCTGCTGCTTGCCATCAAAAACGAGCTCGCCGAGAAGTCGCCCGAGATCAAGGTCAAGTATGCCAACTCCCAGGCGTATCTGGACGACCTGATGACCGAGTTCGACCGTCAAAAGAAGAGCAACGCTCCCATCATGCAGGCGTACCACGGCGTGGACGTGCTCATCATCGATGACATACAAAACATCATCGGCAAGCGCGCGAGCGTGGACTACTTTTTCCAGCTCATGGACGAGTTCATCCGCAACAACAAGAAGGTCGTCATCGCGGCAGACCGTGCCCCCAAGGACCTGAGCATGGACGAGCGTCTGACCAGCCGCTTCAACGCCGGCATGCTCTGCCTGGTCGCAGAGCCCAGCTACGAGATGAAATACAAGATCTTGCAGCGCTATTACGAGAACACCATCGTCGCCGCTCCCGAGGCAGGCGACGACTCGCTGCTGGCGGCCTATGGGGGCGACGGTGGGCACCTGACCGACGAGCACTTTAAACACATGGCCGAGGTCTCAGGCACCAACATCCGCGAACTCGAGAGCTTCTGTGAGCGCTGCGCCGGCGAGGCGGGCGACCGCGAGCGCGAGGGCGGGGAGCTCACCTTTGACGATATCGATGCCATCGCCAGCCAGTACTTCGACACATCGGCCAAAAAGATCAACGTCCAGACGGTTCAGTCCGTCATCGAAGAGCAGTACGGCGTGACGCACGAGGAGCTCATCGGCCCGCGTCGCAACGCCAATATCGCCAAAGCACGCCATATCGCTATCTACCTGGCCATCGAGATGTGCGAGATGACGACCACGGCGGTGGGCGCCGAATTTGGCAACCGCAACCACTCGACCGTCAGCACGAGCTACAAAAAGGTCCAGAAGATGATCCAGGAAGACCGCACCGTCACCGAAGATCTCAAATCGTTGCGCGATAAAATTACACTGCGCTCGTAGGGAAATAGAGACACCTGTTGAAAACTTGTCGAAACCACGGGCATAAGGTGTCTAAAACCCAACCCGCGGTGATGAAAAGTTTTGCGCAGGTTTTGAACGTGGAAAACCACCCCCGTTGTACACAGGTTGCTGTCGATTCTCTTTCTGGGTCTGACCTGCGTCTTTGGGAGTAATCAACAGTTTCGTCAGTGCTATTACTATTATTAAGATATTTATATCTATAGAAAGGTATTAAAAGATGAAGTTCACCGTCAGCCAGAGCTCGCTCACACAAGCCATCGGCGTCGTTATGAAGGGTGTCGCTTCGGCATCCACCCTTCCCATCCTGTCGGGCGTGCTCGTCAAGGCGCAAGACGGCATCTTGGAATTCCAAACCTCTAACTACACCATCTCGATCCGTCATCGCATCGCGGCGCATGTCGAAGAAGAGGGCGAGATGGTTATACCCTGTAAGATGCTCTCCAATATCACCAAGACCCTCCCCGATGCCCCGGTCACCTTTGAGCTGTCCGAACGCCAGGTGCTGATCAGTTGCGAGAAGAGCTCTTTCCGCCTGAACACGCTCGATGCCAATGACTTCCCCGAGTTTCCGGCCTATGCCATCGAGAGTGCCGTGGAGCTGCCGACCGATATCTTGTCCGAAATGGTCGGCCGTGTGTGGCGCGTCACCTCGACCGACAAGGCCCGCCCCATCCTGGGTGGCGTGCACATGAAGGTCGAGAACAACACCGTGCGCCTGGTGGCGACCGATTCCTTCCGCTTGGCCGTGTGCGATACACAGGTCGAAACCTCGACTCTCGAGGGTTCCTTTGAACTCAACGTTCCGGCCGATGCCTTTAACGACGCGCTGAACATCATGGCCAGCCAGGCGACCATCATGATCGGGGCTACCGACACCCAGGTCGTCTTTGAGGCCGGCAACACCACCTACGTGTCGCGCCGCATCGAGGGCGTGTACCCCAACTACAAGCAGCTCATCCCCGATTCGTGCGTGACGAGCGTCAAGATCGACGTCGCCGCCTTCAATGCCGCCCTCAAGCGTGTTGCCGTTATCGCGAGCGCCAACCCCGCCGTCAAGTTCGAGATCGATGTCGAGAACGGGCAGATGGGCCTGTCTTCCATCTCCAACGACCAGGATCTGGCGCAGGAGACGATCGATGTCGAGGCCGAGGGCGAGTCGGGTACCATCGCCTTCAACTACCACTACATCTTCGGCTGCCTCAATGCCCTGTCCAAGGAGAAGGAGATCACGCTGGAGCTCAAGAGCTACTCGCAGGCGGGCATCTTCAAGTCCTACGGCAAGATCAACTACCTGTACCTGGTCATGCCGGTTCGCATCTAGCGCTGCGCCATGACCATGTTCGCCCGCGATCTTTCCGTCGCGCACTACCGCAGTTTCGAGAGCTATCGTCTTGCCCTGGACGAGGGCGTGACGATACTTGCGGGACCCAACGCGGCGGGAAAGACCAATCTCATAGAGGCGCTGCAGCTGCTGACGAGCGGCGCCTCGTTTAGGCATCCGACCGCAGCCGAGCTCGCCCATGATGGCGTGGGCTCGTGCAAGATCGAGCTGAGGCTCGAGGGCGACGGCCGCGTACTTGATATGGGATTGAGCGCGGAGGACGGTAAACGCTCGTTTAGCCGCAACGGCAAGAGATGCTCTGCCGCCGGTGTGCGCGGGGTTCTGCCGAGCGTGCTGTTTTGCCCCGACCATCTGGACATGGTTAAGCGAGGCGCCAGTGTGCGCCGCGCCGCCCTCGACGACTTTGGCATGCAACTGAGCGCACGCTATGCCGATCTTGCGAGCACCTATGGTCGCTGCGTGACCCAGCGTAACGCCTTGCTCAAGGAGGCCTGGTGCTGCCGCGAGATGCTCGGCGCGTGGAACGATTCGATTGCCCGCGCGGGCGCGGCTCTGCTCGTGCACCGGTTGGCCCTGCTCGACCGGCTGGCGGGCCATGTGCGTACTGCCTACGGGCAAGTGGCGTCCGGTGAAGCCGCCAACGTGTCCTATGCGTCCACGCTGGGGGATTTGCCCCAGGTCGATGATCGCGAAGAGCTGAAGGGCTGGGCGTACGAGCGCATGCTGGCTGCCCTTGATGAGCACGCCGACGAGGAAATTCGCCGCGGCGTGACGTTGGTGGGACCGCATCGCGACGAGATTGAGTTTGCTGTGGCGGGTCGCTCCGCCCGTTCATTTGCCAGCCAAGGTCAGCAGCGAACGTTGGTTCTGGCCTGGAAGGTGGCGGAGGTGGCCGTGGCTCGCGATGTCCTGGGCACCGCCCCACTGCTGCTTTTGGACGACGTGATGAGCGAACTCGACGGCGAACGCCGCGGTGCTTTCCTGCGGCTGATCGGCGATGATATCCAGACGGTCATAACCACGACCAACCTGGGGTACTTTACCGATGACCTGCTTGATCGAGCCAAGGTGGTGAGCATGGGTGAGACGTGCTAATTACGAGCGCGAGAGCGAAACGGTCGCCTTCAGTGGCTTTTTGAACGCAGAGCGCCAGCGCATCCTGGCGGCTGCGACCCCTGAGCGCCGTGCGCAGATGGAGGCCGCCGAGGAGTCGCGCGCGGTCTATCGCGCGTGGAACGCGGTGTGCTCGGGCACGCGCGAGGGGCGGCATGTGACGGGCCTGCGCTACCTGCCCGAGTCCAATGAGCTGCTGGTATATCTCGACTCGCCCTCGTGGACGCAGGAAATGACGTTGTTGCGCGAGATCATCCGCGCGCGCATGGAGCGCGCCGGTGCGCATGTGGATGGCCTGGTGTTCAAAACCACCGCGCCCGGTCACACGCCGCCCGCCGCCAAGGAGCGCCTTCGCCCAGCGGCGACCGAGCGCCCGCCGGCCCCACACGCCGACCTCAGCGATGCCGAGCGCACCGAGATTGAGCGCCAAGTGGCGCCCATCGAAGACCAAAAACTGCGCGAGGCCCTCGAGAACGCCATGAGAGCCAGTGCCGAGTGGGCCAAGGGCGTGCAAAGCAAAAAAGAGCCTTAAATCGCATCTGGTGGCCTTGTAGAGCCAAATACCCTCGTTCCCGAGGGTATTTTTTTACGATAAACTAGTAAGGCTGTACACATTTTCTTGACTGAAGGAGGACGTGTGGCAAACGAAAACGATTACGATGGCGGCGAGATTAAGATTCTCGAAGGTCTCGAGGCCGTTCGTAAGCGCCCGGGCATGTATATCGGCTCGACGAGCGCCAGCGGTCTGCATCACCTGGTGTGGGAGATCGTTGACAACTCCGTCGACGAGGCCATGGCCGGTTTCTGCACCGAGATCCAGGTGACGGTCCACGCCGACAACTCCATCACGGTCGTCGACAACGGGCGCGGTATCCCCGTCGACGAGCACCCTGTTAAAAAGATCCCGACGCTCGAGGTCGTCATGACGATCTTGCACGCCGGCGGTAAGTTCGATAACTCGGCCTATAAGGTCTCGGGCGGCCTGCACGGCGTTGGCATCTCCGTCGTCAACGCACTGTCCAAGCGCGTGGTCGTTCAGGTTCGTCGCGACGGCAACACCTACGAGATGGAGTTCTCGCGCGGCAAGACCGTCAAGAAGATGGAAGTCGTGGGCACCTCGGATTCGACGGGCACCACCGTCACCTTCTGGCCCGACGACGAGATCTTCGAGACCTGCATTTACGATTTCGATACGCTGCACAACCGTCTGCAGGAGACGGCGTTCCTCAATAAGAACCTCAAAATCGTGCTGACTGACGAGCGCGAGTCTACTTCCCACGTGGAGGAGTTTTGCTACGAGGGCGGCATCATCGACTTCGTCAAGTTCCTTAACGAGGGCAAGGACGTCCCCGAGGCCTTTAAGGAGCCTATCTACATCGAGGGCAAATCGGACCCGGACGCACCTGTGGCCAAGATGGGCGAGGTTGAGGTTTCCCTGCAGTGGAATAGCGGCTACGGCGAGAACGTCATGTCGTTTGCCAACGACATCTACACCCCCGAGGGCGGCATGCACCTTGAGGGTTTCCGCACCGCGCTCACCCGCGTGATCAACGACTATGCGCGCAAGCAGAACCTGCTCAAGGAAAAAGACGCCAATCTGACCGGCGACGATGTGCGCGAGGGCCTTTCGGCCGTTATCTCGGTCAAGCTGCCCGATCCGCAGTTTGAGGGCCAGACCAAGGCCAAGCTCGGCAGCTCCTATATGCGCGCGCTGACGCTCAAGATCGTGACCGACGGCCTTGCCGATTACCTCGAGGAGCACCCTAAGCCCGCTCGCGAGATCGTCAAGAAGGCGCAGCAGGCCTGCAAGGCGCGCAATGCCGCCCGCAAGGCGCGCGAGGCGACCCGCCGCAAGAGCCTGCTCGAGACGGCGTCCCTGCCCGGTAAGCTCGCCGACTGCTCGGTGCGCGATGCCGAGCTGACCGAGCTCTTCATCGTAGAGGGCGACTCGGCAGGCGGTTCGGCCAAGGACGGCCGTCGCCGAGACATCCAGGCGATTCTGCCCCTGCGCGGCAAGATTTTGAACGTCGAGCGCGTTGGTGACCATCGCGCGTTCTCGAGTGACACCATCCAGTCGCTGATTACCGCGATCGGCTGCGGCGTCACGACGAGTGCCGGCGACGGCGGCGATTTCGATATCACCAAGGCGCGCTACCACAAGATCATCATCATGACCGATGCAGACGTCGACGGCGCGCATATCCGCATCCTGCTGCTGACGTTCTTCTACAAGTACATGCGTCCGCTGATCGATGCCGGCTACGTCTATGTTGCCTGCCCGCCCATCTTTGGCATTAAGGTGCGCAACAAGATCCACTACGTGTATCCCAACGGCCGCCAGCCCGAAGACGAGATCCTGCGCGATACCATCCAGAGTCTGGGCCTGAACCCCGATGATAACGACGAGGACGGCAAGGCCAAGGACGGCAAGATCACCAAAAAGCGCAAGGGCTATACCGTCCAGCGCTACAAGGGCCTGGGCGAGATGGACCCCAAACAGCTTGCCTCGACGACGATGGACCCAAAGACCCGCATTCTGCAGCGTGTGTCGATCGAGGACGCCGTGGTGGCGGACCGCGCCGTGCGCGAGCTGATGGGTTCCGAGGTCGGCTATCGCCGCGAGTACATCGAGAAGCATGCACATGATGCACGATTCCTTGACGCTTAAGAGGAGGTAACGTGGCAGACGATATCAACAATAACGAGGGTATGGACGAGGCCGGCGATGCCGGTATGCCCGATGATCTGAGGCGCCTGCTTGCCCGTGCTGAGCAGGGCGAGGACGGCGATCCGGACGCCTATAACCCCGATGCCGATGATGATGAGGAAGAGGACGACGACGGTGAGCTCGAGGAGAGCTTTGGCGAAGTCGATCGTGGCGCCTCGGCCGGCGAGGACATCAACGGCGGCCAGCTCCAGATTTCGGAGTTCGGTCGCGAGATGAAGCAGTCGTTCATCGAGTATTCGATGTCGGTTATCACAGCGCGTGCCCTGCCGGACGTGCGCGACGGCTTAAAGCCGGTACACCGCCGCATCCTGTACGCGATGAACGAGAGCGGCATCTACCCCAACCGCCCACACAAAAAGTCGGCCTGGACGGTCGGCGAAGTTATCGGTAAGTACCACCCGCACGGTGACTCTGCGGTCTACGAGGCCATGGTCCGCCTGGCGCAGTGGTTCTCCATGCGCACGCCGCTCATCGACGGTCACGGCAACTTCGGCAACATCGATGGCGACGGCGCGGCGGCCATGCGTTACACCGAGAGCCGCCTGGCCAAGCCCGCCATGGAACTGCTGCGTGACTTGCAGAAGGATACCGTCGACTGGCAGCCCAACTACGACGAATCGCTCGCCGAGCCCGTGGCACTGCCTGCGCGCTTCCCCAACCTGCTGGTCAACGGCAGTCAGGGCATCGCCGTCGGCATGGCCACCAACATCGCCCCGCATAACCTCACCGAGGCGATCGAGGCCACCTGCTACCTGATCGACAACCCCGACGCCACCGTCGACGAGCTCATGCAGATCATGCCCGGTCCGGACTTCCCCACCGGCGCCATCATCATGGGCAGCGCCGGCATTAAGCAGAGCTACGAGACCGGCCGCGGCTCCATTACCGTGCGTGCCAAGGCACATGTGGAGTCCACCAAGACCGGCCGCAGCCGCCTGGTCTTTACCGAGATTCCCTACATGGTCAACAAGGGCACCCTGCAGGAGAAGATCGCCCAACTCGTCAACGACAAGCGCATTGAGGGCATCTCGGATATGCGCGATGAGTCCAACCAGAAGGGCATCCGTCTGGTCATCGAGCTCAAGAAGGGCGTCATTCCGCAGGTCGTGCTCAACAACCTGTATAAGTACACCTCGCTGCAGACGACCTTTGGCGCCAACAACCTGGCACTCGTCAACGGCGTTCCCAAATGCCTGAGCCTGCGCGAGATGCTGCAGCACTACATCGACCACCAGGTCGACGTCGTCACCCGCCGCACCCGCTTCGACCTTAAGAAGGCCCAGGCCCGCGCGCATATCCTCGAGGGCTACCTGATGGCCCTTGACCATATCGACGAGGTCATCAGCATCATCCGCTCCTCGCAGACCGACTCCGAGGCCAGCAGCCGACTGATCGAACGCTTTGGCTTTACGCCCGAGCAGACCACGGCCATCCTCGAGATGAAGCTGCGCCGCCTGACCGGCCTGGAGCGCGACAAGATCCAAGAAGAGTTGGACGGCCTGCGCCGCGCCATCGCCTACTACGAGGACCTGCTGGCGCACGAGGAGAAGATTCTGGGCGTCATCAAGGAAGAGATGCGCGAGATCTCCAAGAAGTTTGGCGACAAGCGCCGTACCGAAATCAGCCAGGTTGAGAAGGACCTGGATGTCGAGGACCTCATCGCCGACGAGGATATGGTCGTGACCATCACCCACACCGGCTACGTTAAGCGTATCCCAGTGGCTGCCTACCGTGCCCAGAAGCGCGGTGGCAAGGGCGTGTCGGGCGTCAACCTCAAAGAGGACGACGTTATCGATGAGATGTTCATCGCGTCCACGCACGAGTACGTGCTGTTCTTCTCGAGCAAGGGCAAGGTCTATCGCCTGAAGGTGCACGAGCTGCCGGTGGGTACGCGCCAGGCGCGCGGTACCGCGATCGTCAACCTGCTGCCCTTCGAGGAAGGCGAGAAGATCGCGAGCGTCATCAGCTGCCGCGAGTTCCCGGCCGACGAGTACCTGATGTTTGCCACCAAGAGCGGCATGGTCAAAAAGACCGTGATGAGCGCATATGACCGCAGCCGTCGCGACGGCCTGATCGCTATCAACCTGCGTGACGACGACGCGCTGCTGAACGTGCGCCGCGTGCGCGAGGGCGACAAGATTATCCTGGCCACCACCGCGGGCAAGGCGATCATGTTCTCCGAGGAGCAGGTGCGCGCCACCGGCCGCGATACCAGCGGCGTTCGCGGTATCGGTCTGAAGGACGGCGTGAGCGTTCTGGGCATGGAAGTCACTAACGGCAACGGCGATCTATTCGTCATCACCGAGCGCGGCTACGGCAAGCGCACGCCGGTCGCGGACTACCCGGAGCAGAATCGCGGCGGCCAGGGCGTCTACACCATTCAAATGACCGAACGTAAGGGTAACCTCGCGGCCATGAAGACGGTGGGCCCGCAGCACGAGCTGTTCATCGTGACGGAGGGCGC
This sequence comes from uncultured Collinsella sp., assembly GCA_902482035.1. Taxonomy (GTDB): domain Bacteria; phylum Actinomycetota; class Coriobacteriia; order Coriobacteriales; family Coriobacteriaceae; genus Collinsella. Next base: position 42,882 of record CABSYW010000006.1, read on the forward strand.
GACGGTCATTCGCGTCAAGACCGACGAGATCAGCCAGACCGGCCGCGCCACCCAGGGCGTCAAGATGATGACCGTCGACGACAACGACCGCATCTGCGCCGTGGCCCGCATGACGGCCGCCAAAGAGAGGCCCGAAGGCGAAGCCACAGAAAACGGCTCTGCTTCCGAAGAAACCCCTGTCGATCTAGGCGACGGCAACGACATGCCAGAAGATCTCCTAGACGAGTAAGAGGCCCTAGCTGGTAGAAAATATCAGACACCATATATCGGCGGTCGGCGCATTGCGCGCCGACCGCTTTTTTGAAAACCTTGGGACCCCATGGTCGCTGGGCTGGCGAGATGGTTTTGGTTTGCTGCTCGGACAGTCCTGCGCAAGACGAAGGCCACATTAAGTGGCCTTCTTTGCGTGCGGAACTCGCGACAAACCAAAACCATCTCGCCAGCCCAGCGACCACCCCTCCCAAAGATTTTCAAAAAAGTTGTTGACGCGCGCGTAACGACTCGTCTAATATATCCCTTGCGCGATGGACCTGTAGCTCAGTTGGTTAGAGCGTCCGGCTGATAACCGGGAGGTCACAAGTTCGAATCTTGTCAGGTCCACCACTTTCTTTCGCAATAAACACCCCAGCGAGAGCCGAGTCGCCGCTGGGGTGTTTATTACTGTCTCCGTGGGGGTTTAGCTCAGCTGGGAGAGCGCGGGCTTTGCAAGCCTGAGGTCAGGGGTTCGATCCCCCTAACCTCCACCATGATGGACCTGTAGCTCAGTTGGTTAGAGCGTCCGGCTGATAACCGGGAGGTCACAAGTTCGAATCTTGTCAGGTCCACCATCAAAACTGTGAAGAGCCCTGGGGCATTGCCTCGGGGCTTTTTTCTTGTCTGCGATAAATCTCATTTTGGTTTTGTGTGCTGTGCGAAAGATTGGGTAGTATAGCTATTCAATGCGGCGACCTTGCCGCGTGTTAACCGCTACGTACCGGAGGTGTTCCATGGTTCGTGTCGACATAGAGACCATCGTCATGGCCGCCGGTCCCGTGCCATCGCTTATCGTGCTTCGCGAGCGCTGCAGCAAATCGGACTCGCCCGCGCCACTGCGTTCCCTTTCCATTCAAACTGGTTCGTTTGAAGCCGCTGCCATCAGCCGCGGCATCGATAGCGGCCGCGCCGAGCGCCCGATTACCCATGACCTGTTGCTCGATACTGTTGGCGCCCTGGGTGCCAAGCTCGAACGCATCGAAATCGTTCGCGCCGAGCCGCCCGTGTTTTACGCGACGGTTGTCGTGTTGGCCGATGGCAACGAGCATAAGATCGATGCGCGTCCCAGTGATGCCATTGCCCTTGCCGTGCGCAGCAATGCCCCCATGTTTGTGGAGGACGACATCATGAATCGCCTGGGCACCGTTTCTGCCCATGCCGAGGAAGTTGACGACGAGCGGGAGTTCGAGAAGTTCGACGAGTTCGTCCATACGCTCTCCCCCGATGACTTCTAAATGTGGGGCGGCCAGGCTGCGGAGCGTTCGCTGATGGCCGGCGGTATGTCGGCTGAGGCGGCGGCCATTGCGCGCGAGGCCCAGATGCGCTCGGAGGCTTCTGAGGCGGCTCGCATTGCCTATGTGACGCAGGCCCGCACGCTTCGCGAACGCCGCGGCTCGTTTATCAAGATGGTTGTCGTCTCCGCCCTTGTCGCGGCAATCTGCTCGCGCCTTCGTGGTACAGTTGGTGCGCTTGGGTTTTCGATCTCTACGGGCCTCGTGATCTGGGGTGTGGTCGATGCGGTCATGCTGACTAGTCAGATCAAGGTGCTCGACAAGCGCGCGATGGATATGATGCGCACCCGCGACGCTGCCGCTAAGATCGCCGCCGAGGCACAAGAACTGTAATGACGCCAGACTCGATGGGAAGGTCTAAAGATGGCACAGGATATGCAGGATGCCGGTAACGTCTCCGCCGAGCTCGACGCCATGGTGTGCGATCTGATCGGCGCGTTCTTGGACGACCTTGCCGCCGGTGAAAACCCTGGCGTGGTCGTGGCAATTGAGGACGCCGCTTCCAACCGTTATCTGGCGGCGCTCGATGAGGATGGCGAAGAGGCGTGCCTCGAGGCGGCCACCAACTTTATCTCCGAGCACAAGATGGGTCTTAAGGACGAGGGCCTGGGCCGTATCGCTCGCTATGCCATCGGCTACACCGGCTGCGTCGAGATTGACGGCGGCTATCACGATGCTCTGCTCGTGAGCTTCTTCGAAACCACGCTCGAGAGTGGTTTTTCGGCATATGTGCTGTATGAGGGCATGGGCGCCGGCGATGGTTTTATGTGGAGCGACCCTGAACCTGCAGGTGAGGAAACCCCTCTCATCTAAAATCGCTAAAATAAACGAGTTTTCGGTAAAAGGCTCAATATTCCCGCTGAGCGTTGTATCGCTGGGCGGGCCGCATACGCGTGCCGGTTGTATATAGATAGAAGATAGGGGAACTACATGCGCGTAGACAATCTGAGGAACATCGCCATCATCGCTCACGTCGACCACGGCAAGACGACGATGGTCGACAAGCTCCTGCGTGCCACGGACGCCTTCCGTGCCAACCAGCAGGTCGAGGACCGCGTCCTGGATTCCAACGACCAGGAGCGCGAGCGCGGCATTACGATTCTCGCCAAGAACATCTCTATCGAGTACAAGGACGTCAAGATCAACGTCATCGACACCCCGGGCCACGCCGACTTTGGCGGCGAGGTCGAGCGCGTGCTGCGTATGGCCGACGGCGCCCTGCTGCTGGTCGACGCTTTTGAGGGCCCCATGCCCCAGACCCGCTTCGTGCTGCGTCACGCTATCGACACCGGTCTTAAGATCATGATCGTCATCAACAAGATCGACCGTCCGGGTGCCAACCCCGAGAAGGCCTACAACGACTGCCTCGACCTTATGGCCGACCTGGGCGCTACCGACGATCAGCTTGAGTTCGCCATGGAGCACGTGGTCTACGCCAGCGCCATGAATGGCTTTGCCCGCCTTGACCCCAACGACGGCAACATGGACATGTATCCGCTGCTCGATATGATCATCGACGACATGCCCGCGCCCGAGGTTGACGAGAACGCCCCGCTGGCCATGCAGTGCGTGACCATCGATCACTCCAACTTCGTTGGCCGTATCGGCATCGGCCGCGTGTACTCTGGCACCATTCACCAGGGCGATCAGATCCTAGTTGTCAAGAACGACGGCTCCAGCGCTACCGCCACCGTCAAGCAGCTCTTTACCTTCGACTATCTGGGCCGCACCGAGTGCCAGGAAGTCGGCGCCGGCGATATCGCTGCTGTCGTGGGTATTGACCGCACCGATATCGGCGATGTCTACACCGATCCCGAGAACCCCGTCGAGCTCGAGCCCATCGAGATCGACCCGCCGACCCTGTCCATCGTCTTTGAGGCTTCGACCTCCCCGCTCGTCGGCCGTGACGGCGACATCGTGGGCGCCCGTCAGCTTAAGGAGCGCCTGTTCAACGAGGCCGAGAACAACGTGACTATGAAGATCGAGGAGCTCGAGGACAAGAGCGGCGTCGAGGTCTCGGGCCGCGGCATCCTGCACCTGTCTGTTCTGATGGAGTCCATGCGCCGCGAGGGCTTTGAGTTCCAGGTCGGCCGTCCCCGCGTTCTGTTTAAGAAGGACGAGAACGGCAACAAGATGGAACCTGTCGAGCAGGCCGTCGTTGAGTGCCCGGACGAGTACTCAGGCAAGGTCGTTGAGGTCTTCGGCACCTCCGGCGGCATCATGACGAGCATGGATACCTCGGGCATCGTGACGCACCTCGAGTTTAAGATCCCGACGCGCGGCATCATGGGCCTTAAGAACCGCATCATGAACGTCACCCACGGCGAGGGCGTTTTCTACCACACCTTCCTGGAGTACGGTCCTTACGCCGGCGAGATCGGTAACCGTCAGAACGGCGCCATGATCTCCATGACCACCGAGAAGGCCGTTGCCTACGCTCTGGGCACGCTGCAGGAGCGCGGCCAGCTGTTTGTTGAGCCGGGCACCGAGTGCTACGAGGGCATGATCGTGGGCGAGCGCAGCAAGGCCGGCGACATGGTCGTCAACATCGCCCGTACCAAGAACCTGGGCAACCAGCGTTCCTCGACCTCCGATATCTCCGTTCAGCTGGTGCCGCCCCGCACCTTCTCGCTGGAGGAGGCGCTGGAGTACATCGCCGACGACGAGCTGGTCGAGATTACCCCCAAGAACATCCGCCTGCGCAAGCGCCTGCTCAACGCCACCGACCGCAAGAAGGCCGCCGTCCGCGCCGGCCAGGTCAACAAATAAGCGCTGGACTTTATAGCGTCTAACAAGAAAGGGCGTCGACCGTAATGGTCGGCGCCCTTTTTGGTGCACAGGGATTGAGTTGGTCTGCACCCCCCCCGCAAAGGTGCCTGTCCCCTTTGCGGGGGGGGGTCGACGGCTAGGCGGAAGGAAGGCCCGGGGTGTTGGCGGCCTGCTGCGGCTTGAGGTGGGCGTTGCGCCAGATGATTTGGATGATGTAGCCGAGTGTAAAGACGAAGGTCACGCCGCTGATGAAATCACCTACGAGGGGGATTGCCGTAAGCGCGCCCGCGGCGATGCCACCTACGGCCGCCATGGCGTAACGGTTCTGGCTGTGTCCGACCATGCGGGCGATCGCACATCCCGCAAAGGCACTCGACACCAACGCGATGCCGATAACGCCGCACAAGAGGGCTCCGGCAAGCGACAGACCAGCGATAGAGATAATCAGCAGTAGGACGGCGGGGACGATAGCAATCGTGCTCAGAAGACCGCTCACCCACAGGGGCATGGGGCGCTGGTGGAGCATGCCGGCGGCGCTGGCGGTCGCGCGCGGAAAGACGAGCTCGAGCAGCAGAGCGACAAAGCAGGTCGAGAGTGCCGCGGCGACGATACCGCCGATGACATCGTTAACGGTGGAAGTATCCTCGTTCTCGGTGCGGTCGATCTTGAGCGCGCCTACCTCGGCTCCTGCGGCACGCTCGGGGTCCTCGGAGACGTGCGCGTTCACGGTGCCGGTGATGTGGGCGTTCTTGCCCAGGATGAGCGTGTCGGCCCAAACCTCGACATTGCCCTCGACGGTGCCATCGATGGTCACCGTATCGCCTGCCAGCGCTGCCGACTTGGCAGAGCCGCGCAGGGCAACCGTCTCGCCTATCGCATAGAAACAGTTGGCGGCGCTGCCGGCGTTGAGAACAGCGTGCTGGCCAGCGACGGTCACGCTGCCATCAACCGTGGTCTGGGCGATATCAATCGTGCGCGCCGCAAGACGAACGGCGCCGCCCACCGTGCAGTCACGGATAGAGAGGGTATCGCCCGCAGCGATGATATCGTGGTCGATGGACGCATCATCCAAGTTGAGGGCCTGACCGGCCCAGTACAGGTCACCCTCGACGCCGGACGGATTGGCGTCATTGTCGGTCGCAAGGACATTGCCTGCCGTGTCCGTGCCGGCAAATGACGCCGTGGGAAGAGCAGTGAGCGCGAGCGCGATGAGCGCGAATGCCATAAGCAGGCAGCGACGCATCTTGTGTGACGGCGCCGTCGTGGTTTGATTGAAAGCCATGGTTGATCCTTTCGTTAGGTGTTCGGCATATACCTAACAGGGTACCCAACGCGTGGGCGCTCTAAAAGAACCTCTCGGTTGCATTTCGAAGGGTCGTGCCGTGCTGTCTACTTTTTACGGTGCAAGAAGCGTGCGATGTCTTCTTCGGTGGGGCTTTTGATGTCAAAGCGCAGCGAGAGCCAGCGCAGACCCATGGTCACGACAACGCATACGACCAGCGCGGCGACATTGCTCATGATGCCGCTCATAACGAGACACACATAGCTTGTCGATCCGGCGATGGCGGCGATGGCATAAAAGTTAGTACGTTGGAAAATGCCCGGAACCACGCCCATAAAACCGTCGCGCAGCATGCCGCCGCCCACCGCGGTAAAAAAGCCCATCATGATGCACACCGCCGGCGCAAAGCCGTAGACCAGCGCCTTGTCTGCGCCGGTTGCCGCATAGATGCCGACCGAGATGATGTCGAGCAGGGGAATGAGCTTTTCGGGCTTGTCGACGATTGCCGGGAAGATGTAGATGATGGCCGCGGTGGCGATGGAGAGCGGGAGCGCCATCGGTTGGTTGAGGATGTAGACGTTGCCCACCTGCAGCGTCATATCGCGCAAAAGACCGCCGCCCAGGCCGCAAACCACCGCGAGCGCAACTGCACCCACCAGGTCGAGTTTGTGCTCGCGTGCAACCAGCACACCCGAGATCGATGCAGCGACAACGGCGAACATCTCGAGCCAAAACGGAATGGCGACCATGGCATCCGATGCATGTGAGGTAACGGTTATAGCGGCGACGACGGGCAAGATGGGGTCCTTTGGGTTGCTGGTTTAGACAATGCCCGTACATAGTACATGGTTGGCGGGCCTGGCGACCCTATTGCTCGGTAAACGGTCGGGACTGGATGCGGGCGTAGGCACCAAACGTGTACATCAGCCTCCAAAGATGTCAAAAAATGTCGGTTTTGGAGGGTGACGTACATGTTTGGGGGTCTGGGTTGATGTTGAACGCGATGGGGGCGTGGCTGAATAGGAGGGATGTCCAAATTTTGAGCGGAGCTCAAAATTTATCCGGTCGGCTTACGCCGACCGCGCTGCGCTAAAAACGCGCCACGGGCGCGTTTTCTTTACGCTCCGCGCCCTGGCGGGTTCGAATCCCTCCTCCTCCGCCGTATTTGCTTGTAAGGGATTCAAAAGAAAAAAGCTCCCATTCTCGGGAGCTTTCTCAATCTAAATGGCGGAGGAGGAGGGATTCGAACCCTCGTGACCTTATACAGGCCAAACGGTTTTCGAGACCGCCGCATTCAACCACTCTGCCACCCCTCCGCGTGGGGTAAAAACAAAGCAGGCTCAAAGGCCTGCTTTGGAATTAACTGGCGGAGAGTCAGGGATTTGAACCCTGGAGACGCTTTTGACGCCTACACGATTTCCAATCGTGCTCCTTCGGCCACTCGGACAACTCTCCGTTAAATGCGAAAGTCAGTATACACGAGGAATCGCAAAGTGCAAACAGAAAAGTTGGCATTTTTTAAAACGCTCGGCCGCGCTTGGCGTTGCAGTGGGGTTTGAGGTGCCAAAAAAAACGGCTTCCGACCAGCGTGGTTGATCAACTCAATTGTTCAAAAGGGGTATTCATAAGCGACTTGGCAATGAATTTAAAAATCTTTGGGTGGTGCTGTGGACCACTGGTATGCATTTTGCGATCACAACCATGCGCCCGTTGACCTGCGACTTGGCTCAGCTTGTCCTCACGGCGCCGTATCTTGTCCACAAATCCGTCAAGCATTTGGTCGGCATTTGGTTGGAATGCGCATGAAACGTGGTGCGAGCATGGGCATATGTGGAGGTCATGAGGTTGTAGCTGCATATTCTTGCAGCCTAGGAGGTTGAAAGATATTATTACCAAGTCTTTTCCTGCTTCAGGCGCACCTTCACGACCTGAAGCCACATTTGCCCAGAGGAGGTGACAATATGAAGGCTTATGAACTGCTGTTCTTTGTTGACCCGTCGCTCGACCCCGAGACTCGTCTCGCTGTTATGAAGCGTATCGATACCACGATCGCTGAGGGCGCTGGCAAGGTCGACTCCGTTGACGAGTGGGGCAAGCGCAAGCTCGCCTACGAGATCAACGACCTCACCGATGGTGACTACACCCTCATCAACTTCCACGCAGATCCTACCCAGATCGCCGAGCTTGATCGCGTCCTGCGCATCACCGACGCTGTGGTCCGCCACATGATCGTCCGTCGCGACGACCAGGAGTAAGACTGTCGTTTTGGACTGGGCTTGTGCCCCAAGAGGAAGTAGTGAGTTATGAGCATCAATCGAGTGAACATCACCGGTAACCTCACCCGCGATCCCGAGCTGCGCGCCACCGCCGGCGGAACCCAGGTTCTGTCCTTTGGCGTCGCCGTGAACGATCGTCGCCGTAACGCGCAGACTGGCGAGTGGGAGGACTATCCCAACTTTGTCGACTGCACCATGTTCGGCACCCGCGCCGAGGCCGTGAGCCGTTTCCTGGCAAAGGGAAACAAGGTCGCGATCGAGGGCAAGCTGCGCTACAGCTCTTGGGAGCGCGACGGCCAGCGCCGGAGCAAGCTTGAGGTCATCGTCGATGAGATCGAGTTTATGAGCTCCCGTGGTGGCCAGGGTGGCTACGATCAGGGCGGTTACGCCCCCGCAGCTCCCGCGCCCGCAGCACGTCCTGCCGCACCGGTGGCCACGCCGCCCGCGGTCGACGTCTACGATGAGGACATCCCGTTCTAAGGGTTGTTCACCTATTTTTGAGTGAGAGGCGGCTTCGGTTCGCCGAAGTTGCCAAATGAAAGGTATTTTGACATGGCTAATGATTTTTCTGCACGTCAGCCGCGTCGTAAGTACTGCCAGTTCTGCAAGGAGAACACTGAGTTCATCGACTATAAGGACACTCAGCTTCTCCGTAAGTACATGACCGACCGTGGCAAGATCAAGCCCCGTCGCGTCACTGGCGCTTGCACGCAGCATCAGCATGACATCGCCAACGCCATCAAGCGCGCCCGCGAGATGGCTCTCCTGCCGTACACCGTCCCCGTGGTTTCCTCTCGTGGCAACCGCGACCGCGGCTAAGAAGGGAGACGCATCATGAAGGTTATTCTTCTCGATGAGATCAAGGGCAAGGGCGGCGAGGGTGACGTCGTAGAGGTCGCTCAGGGTTACGCTGAGAACTTCCTGTTCCCCAAGAAGCTCGCTGTTGCCGCCACCAAGGGCAACCTCAAGCAGCTTGACGAGCGTCGCAACAACATCGCCAAGCGCGAGGCCGTCCGTCTGGCTACCGCCAACGAGACCAAGGCTGCCTTCGATGGCAAGACGGTCACCGTTGACGTCAAGGTCGGCGACGAGGGCATCCTCTTTGGCTCCGTTACCGCCGCTATGATCGCTGACGCCATCAAGGCTCAGCTCGGTATGGACATCGACCGCAAGCGCGTCGAGCTCGGTAAGCCCATCAAGGTTGCCGGTGCCCACACCGTTGCCATCTCGCTGTACCGAGAGATCAAGGCCGAGGTTGTCGTTCTCGTCGGCGTTACCGCCGAGGAGCTCGCTGCCGAGGCTGAGGTCGAGGAGGCCGCTGAGGTCGCCGAGGCCGAGACCGCCGAGGTCGAGACTGAGGCTGCTGCCGAGTAGCATTTGCTGCAACGCAACAATCTTGTTCTAAGAAGGGCGCTCTGGGAAACCAGGGCGCCCTTTTGTTTTTTGCGCTGAGTGAGTGTCATGGTGAACGTTGCGTCGAAGTCCTATATACAGGACCGTTCATCCGTTTGGTTCGGTGATGATTGGCGGCGCGCGGCGCGTTTTGGGACCGTGGCTGATACTATGGATGCTCGCAAGCGATATGAATGAGGATGCTCATGGCATATGACGATAGGGAGACCGGGCTGACGGTTGAGGACCGCGGCTCAAAGTTGGGTCTTCCCCAAAACCAAGATGCAGAGGCCAATGTACTGGCCGCTATGCTGCTATCGCCCGAGGTGGTCGAAGAGGCCCAGGTCGAGCTGCAGCCCGATGACTTCTACCGGCCCATTCATAAGACCATCTATACCGCGATGGTCGATATGTACAACAGCCGCATTCCCATCGACTCCATCTCGCTGATCGATTACCTGCGAAGCATCAACAAGCTCGATGCCGTGGGCGGCGAGGCGTACATTTTGGAGCTGATGGGTCAGACCCTGTCGCTCGTCAACTGGCAGCACCATGCCGCCATCGTTCGCCGCGATTCGATGCTGCGTGAGCTGATCGGCGCCACCAACGAGATCAACGCGTTGGCCTATAACGCCCCCACCGACACCAAAGAGGTCGTGGAGCTAGCCGAGAGCAAGCTACTCAAGGTTACGGCACGCGAGGTCAAGTCGAGCTACAAGACGTTGACCGAGTTTATGGTCGAGGCCTATAACGAGGCCGAGGAAGTGTGCCAGGCCGGTGGTCAGGCGGCGGGCGTGCCCACCGGCTTTCCGTCGCTCGACCGTATGCTCATGGGCTTCCGCGAGGGCCAGCTCATCATTATCGGTGCCCGTCCTGCTGTAGGTAAGACATCGTTCGCCCTGAATCTGGCGCTCAACGCTGCCGCTGCTGGTTATACCGTCGGCTTCTTCTCGCTGGAGATGTCGGGCAAGGAAATTGCCCAGCGTCTGATTTGCGCCTACGCCATGATCTCGATCAGTGACTTCCGCATGGGCCGCATTAGCCCCGAGCAGTGGGCCAATATCAACGAGGCCACGCAGACCTTGTCCAAGCTCGATATTCTGATTGACGATACGCCCGGCACCACAGTGACCGAGATTCGCGCCAAGAGCCGCCGCATGCTCCATAACAAGGAGAAGGCAATCATCATCCTGGACTACCTGCAGCTGGTGAGTCCTCCGCCGGGACGCCGCTCTGAGAGCCGTACCGTCGAGGTTTCGGAGATGTCGCGTGGTCTGAAGATCATGGCCAAGGAGCTCAAGATCCCGCTCATCGCGCTGTCGCAGCTTTCGCGTCAGGTCGAATCCCGTACCGGCAAGCGCCCGCAGCTTTCCGACCTTCGTGAATCGGGCTCCATCGAGCAGGACGCCGATATCGTTATGTTCTTGGACCGCTCCGCCGACGAGGCCGAAGCCTCGCGCGACGATCGACCCGACGAGGGCGTTACGCGTATCGTCGTGGCCAAGAACCGTTCGGGCCCGATCGGCGACGTCGACCTGATGTTCCTGCCGGCATCCACCAAGTTCTATGAGCTTGATGGGGCACATGCCGAGGAGTAGGACAGGCGCCCGTTGCACGGGTATACTGGGAATGTTTTGTGCTTCTGCGCGCCGTCGTGGCGCACAGACAGTCCATGAATGTAAGGAGTAAACATGCCGTCAACCGTTTTGGTCGGTGCCCAGTGGGGCGATGAGGGCAAGGGTAAGATTTGCGACCTGGTCGCCGGCGACTTCGATGCCGTCGTGCGCTACTCGGGAGGCAACAACGCCGGCCACACCATCGTCGTCAACGGCAAGAAGTACGGCCTGCACCAGGTGCCCTCCGGCATCATGTATTCCGACCACGTGTCGGTGATCGGTAACGGCTGCGTCGTCAACCCCAAGGTTGTCCTTGAGGAGATCGACATGTTCGAGGCCGACGGTATCACCACCAAGAACCTCAAGATTAGCGGCAACGCGCATGTCATCATGCCGTACCACATCGATCTGGATGGCGCCTTTGAGCAGAAGCTCGGCAAGAAGAACATCGGTACCACCAAGCGCGGCATCGGTCCGTGCTATCAGGACAAGATGGCCCGCATTGGCCTGCGCATGCAGGACATGCTGGACGAGGCACTGTTCCGCGACAAGCTGGAGACCGCTCTCGCCCGCGTGAACCCTGAGCTCGAGCTCATCTACAACCTGCCCACCTACACCGTGGACCAGATTTGCGACGAGTACCTGCCCATGGCCGAGCGTCTGCGCCCCTACATCACCGAGACGAGCCTGCTGCTCAACAACATGATCGATGAGGGCAAGGACCTGCTGTTTGAGGGCGCCCAGGCGACGCTGCTCGACATCGATCACGGCACCTATCCGTACGTGACGTCTTCCAACTGCACCGCCGGCGGCGCCATCACCGGCTCCGGCGTGGGCATGAAGAACGTCGACCGCGTGCTGGGCGTCATGAAGGCCTATATCACCCGCGTCGGTTCGGGCCCCATGCCCACCGAGCTTTCCTATGAGTCCGAGGCCGGTCACACGCTGACCGAGGAGGGCTATGAGTACGGCGTGACCACCGGTCGCCGTCGTCGCTGCGGCTGGTTCGACGGCCCCATCGCCAACTACGCCTCGCGCGTCAACGGCCTCACCGATATCGCCCTGACCAAGCTCGACGTGCTTTCGGCCTTCGACACCATCAAGGTGTGCGTGGCCTACGACGTCGATGGCGAGCGCTACACCAGCGTGCCCGAGCATCAGGTGCGCTTTGAGCATGCCAAGCCCATCTACGAGGAACTCCCCGGCTGGAAGTGCGACATCACCGGTTGTCGCAGCTTTGATGAGCTGCCGCAAGAGGCTCAGGACTACGTGGCGTTTATCGAGGATCTGGCACACACCCGCGTGACGTTCATTGGCGTTGGCGCTGGTCGCGAGCAGATCATCAACCGATTCTGGAAGTAATCGGGACTATTTGGTTATTGCGATATACCCCTTTGCAGCCCGGACGGGCGGCCGAGGGGTATATTTGCTTGCAAAGGGCTCGCGCGGAGCGGGCCATTCATCCATAGAGGAGGCACCCTTGAAGGCGGACACTCAAACCATCGACATCCTGTTGTTGGGCAGCGGCGGCCGTGAGCATGCTTTGGCAGCTAAGCTCGCAGCATCACCGCGCGCCGGCAAGCTCTACATCGCGCCGGGCAACGGCGGCACCGCGAGCTGTGGCGAGAACGTTGTTCTCGACGATTGCGATCCTGCGGCCGTGGCGGCGTTTGCGCAGAGCCACGGATGCGGACTCGTGGTAATTGGCCCCGAGGCTCCGCTCGTGGCGGGCGTGGCCGACGCCGTGCGCGCGGCGGGTATTCCCTGCTTTGGCCCGGGTGCCGAGGGTGCCCAGATGGAGGGTTCCAAGCTGTTCTCCAAGCAGCTCATGGAGCGTGCGGGCATTCCGACGGCAGCCTATGGTTCGTTTACCGACGAGGCTTCGGCTCTCGCCTACGTGCGCGAGCAGGGCGCTCCGCTGGTCGTGAAGGCCGACGGCCTTGCCGCGGGCAAGGGCGTTATCGTGGCGACCGAACTTGAGCAGGCCGAGGAGGCCGTGCGCGAGTGCTTTGGCGGCACCTTTGGCGATGCCGGCAACACCGTGGTTATCGAGGAGATGCTCGTTGGTCCCGAGTGCTCGCTGCTCGCCTTTACCGACGGCAAGACCGTGCGCCCCATGGCCACCTCGCAGGACCACAAGCGCGCCCTCGAGGGCGACAAGGGCCCCAACACCGGCGGCATGGGCGTCTACAGCCCGGTGCCCATCGTGACCGACGAGGAGCACGCCACCATGGTGAAGGTCATGGAGCAGACCGTTGCCGAGCTCGCTGCCGAGGGCATCGACTACCGCGGCTGCCTGTATGGCGGCTTTATGCTCACGCCTGCCGGCCCCAAGGTGCTGGAGTTCAATGCCCGCTTTGGCGACCCCGAGACGCAGGTCGTGCTGCCGCGCCTTAAGAACGACCTGGTTGAGGTCATGCTCGCCTGCGCCAACTGCGAGCTCGATCAGATTGAGCTCGACTGGCGTGACGAGTGGGCTGTGGCCGTTGTCCTGACGAGCGCGGGCTATCCCGGCAGCTACGAGAAGGGCAAGGTCATCACTGGCATTGAGGATGCCGAGGCCATGGAGAACGTGACCGTGTACCACGCGGGCACTGCCGTGGTGGACGGCCAGCTCGTGACCAACGGCGGCCGCGTGCTTGCCGTGACCGCGCTGGGCGACACGTTCGAGAACGCTCGCAACCTTGCCTACGAGGCCTGCGAGAAGATTGATTTTGAGGGCAAGACCCTGCGTCACGACATCGGCCTGCGCGCGCTGCGCGGCCGCGACGCCTGGGATGCCTAAAGTCCGAGAGGAATGAGACGGATGGACGAGAAGAACGAAGAGCTCGTGGATGCGCAGATCGTTGAAGAGGACAGCCGCATGTATGGGCACGCCGAGGGCGAGCCTGGTGGCGAGGTCGCTGACGAGCCGGCGCTGGTGTTGGGCGACGACGACCCGCACGATGCCGAGCTGCACGAGAAGATTCTTTCGGAGGAGTGTGCCTGGAAGGGCAAGATCCTCGACGTCCACCGTCTTGAGGTTGAGCTGCCCAACGGTCGCCGCAGCGCCCGCGATATCGTTCGCCATCCGGGTGCGGCGGCCGTTGTGGCGCTGACCGAGAGTGGCAAGATCGTACTGGTGCGTCAGTACCGCACCGCCATCGACCGCGTGACGGTCGAGATTCCCGCCGGCAAGCTCGATCCAGGCGAGGACCCGCTCGATTGCGCCAAGCGCGAACTGCATGAGGAGACGGGCTTTAGGGCTGGTCGTATTCGCTTTTTGACGTCGATTGTCACGTCCTGTGGTTTTTGCGATGAGATCATCCACATCTACTTGGCTACCAAGCTCGAGTTTGATGCGCCCAACCCCGATGATGACGAGTTTGTCAACGTGGACCTGGTGCCGCTGCACGAGCTGATCGACGCCGTGCTCGACGGCAAGATCGAAGACGCCAAGACCGTCGTGGGCGCCTTGGCCTGCGATAGCATCGCTCGCCGCCTTGGGGGCACGGAGCTTTAACGAGTGGGGATGGCCCTGGGACAAGTACTACTGATTGCTTTTTCCCAGGGCCTTACGTTGCTGATATTTCTTTGAGGATCACATGCTGAAGAGGTTTCTTTCTTACTACGAGCCCCAGATGGGGCTTTTTGTTGCTGATACTGTTTGCGCTCTGGTGCTTGCCGCCATTGACCTGGCGTTCCCCATTATCCTGCGCAATTTGACCGGTGGGCTATTTACTCAGGGTCAGGCTGCCATTATGCAGGCGCTCGGCATGATCGCGGTGGGCTTGGTGCTGATGTATGCCGTCCGCTGCGCCTGCCGCTACTTTGTGAGCTATTGGGGTCACGTGATGGGCGCGCGCATGGAGTCCAAAATGCGCGAGGACCTGTTCGACCAGTATGAGCGCTTTAGCTTTGCGTACTTCGACCGCAACAGCTCGGGCGACATGATGAGCCGCGTGGTCAACGACCTGTTCGATATCTGCGAGGCGGCGCATCACGTGCCCGAGTGGATCATCATCTGCGGCATCGAGATCATCGGCTCGTTTGTGATCCTCTTTACCATCGCCCCGGTCCTGGCGCTTGCCATGGCTGTGGTGACGGCAGCGTTTGCGGTCGTCATGTTTTGGCAGAACATGCGCATGCGCGAGGTCTTTAGCGACAACCGCAAGAAGATCAGCGGCATTAATGCACAGCTGCAGGATTCTCTGGCGGGCATGCGCGTGGTCAAGAGCTTTGCCAACGAGGAGACCGAGCGTGCCAAGTTCCGTGCCTCTAACGACCGCTACCTTTTGTCCAAGGAGAACATGTATCACGTCATGGGCGTCTATACCGCGACGTATGGCCTGCTCTCGGGTGTGCTCTATGTGATCGTAGTGCTGCTGGGCGGATGGCTGGTCGCCCAGGGACAGCTACAGGCGGTCGATATGGCGACCTTCGCACTCTATATTTCGCTGTTCTGCACGCCGCTTGAGACGCTCGTCAATTCGGCCGAAACGTATCAGAAGGCTATCGCCGGCTTTAAGCGTATGGACGAGGTGCTCTCGACGGCGCCGGATATCCAGGACAAGCCGGGCGCCACTGATCTGCAGGTGACTGCCGGCGCCGTGGAGTATCACGACGTGTGCTTTAACTACGAGGACGTTGAGCTGGGCGAGGGCTATGCCGACGAGCGACCCGTTATCGACCATATGGACCTGTCCATCAAGCCCGGGCAGACCATCGCTTTGGTTGGCCCTTCGGGCGGCGGCAAGTCCACGACCTGTTCGCTGCTGCCGCGCTTTTATGACGTGGCTACCGGATCCATTAGCATCGACGGTCAGGACGTGCGCGATGTGACGCAGCAGAGCCTGCGCCGCGCCATCGGCCTGGTGCAGCAGGATGTCTACCTGTTTGACGGTACGATTGGCGAGAACATCGCCTACGGCAAGCCGGGTGCTACGGCAGAAGAGATCTCCGAGGCGGCCCGTCGCGCCAATATCGATACCTTTATCGAATCGCTTCCGCAGGGCTACGACACCGTGGTGGGCGAGCGCGGCAGCCGTCTTTCGGGCGGACAGAAGCAGCGCGTTGCCATCGCGCGCGTGTTTCTCAAGAACCCCAAGATCCTGATTTTGGACGAGGCGACGAGTGCTTTGGATAACGAGAGCGAGGAGGCGGTGCAGGAGTCGCTCGAAGAGCTGGCACGCGGCCGCACCACGATTATCATCGCCCACCGTCTTTCGACCATTAAGCATGCCGATGAGATTGCGACCGTTGAGCATGGTCGCGTTGTGGAGCGTGGCACGCACGAGGAGCTTCTCGCCCGTGGCGGCACCTATGCCCGTTACTATCGAATGCAGTTCGAAGGTGCGCGTGCGCACGAGCTCGACTGATTGATATGACAGGAAGTTTATGGCTGACAAGAACCCTTTGACTCCGGAAGAAGTGACGGAGTTATTCTCCGAAATCGATGCATCCGGTGTCTTGGATCCCACGCTTGCCAAAAAGCGAACTGAGCGCATGCGTGAGAAGGAGGCCGCGGCCAAGCGCGGTGACAAAGCGGCGCTAGCGCAGCTGCGCAGCGAGGACCGCGCGAGCCAGGCAAAACATATCGACCCGCTGTCCGAGGACGATCCTTCGGGCTCGCAGATGAGCCATGCCATTACGAAGACCGCGATGGCCGTGGTCATCGGTGTTTTGGTGCTGATCGCGGGCATGCAGATCGGCTACGGCGTGATGCGCCGTCTGAATACCGCCAACCTGTCCGAGAGCGTTTCGGTTGATACCGTTTCGACGGCGCTGAAGGGCGGCCTTGAGTGGGGCAACGGCTTTACGCAGTTCCCGCTCGACTTTACCGTCGATGAAGCCGATGAACGCACGGGCACGGTCGAGGTGACGGTGTTGGACACGTCTTCTGCCAACAAGCTCGAGCTGTTGTCCAACGGGCAGATTCAGGCCGCGGCGCTTGCGACCAACGCGCTGCTCAACGATAAGATCGACCGCGTGGTGTATAACGTTCACGCCTATATCGACGAGGATAGCAACATTCAGCACGATTCCTTCTTTGGCATGTTCCCCGCGCGGGGCCACCAGAGCGCCATTTTGACGTTCGTGTGGACCAAGAGCTCATCCAACGCCACGAGTATCGACTGGAAGATGCGCATCGTGAGTATGGATGACACCATCGCCGAGCGCATTCAGAAGCAGGTGAACTCGGTGTCGTCGTTGATTGAGGATCCGGTGGTGAGCCAGACCAAGATTGACGAGGAAAAGACCGAGCGTGACCTGGAGCATCGTCTGCATGGCCGCGAGATTTTCCGCGGCGGCAAGCCCGATCGCACACCGTCCGAACTGCTGGAACAGGACAAGAAAAAGTAAGACGCCATCATCCCGCGTGAGCCACAAGCCCCGCGGGATGATTTTTTAATCCCCGTCCCAGAGAAATCATTATGCATAGAAAGTCATAATTATCATTTCGTAAACATTTCGATGAAATTAACGCCATGAGGCATGCTCGCGGTTACAATACCGCGAGGCCTAACTACACACCTTTAAGCCGGTCCTGTGAGACCGGGAAGGAGAATTATGGCGAACAACCATACCGCGGGCGCTGCCGCCCGCACCTTCGCGCCCAGCGAGCTTTGCCAGCGTATGCTGGCCAAAACCAGCAAGGGCACCTGCGGTCCCTGCATCCTGTATCTTGAGGATGGGACCATTTTTTATGGACGTGCATGCGGCGCCAAGGGCACCGCGACCGGCGAAGTCTGCTTCAACACCTCACTCGAGGGCTACTTTGAGGTCATGACCGACCCGAGTTATGCCGGCCAAATCGTAACCATGACCTATCCGCAGATCGGCAACTACGGTATCGACGAGACCGACGTCCAGTCGGCCTTCCCCGGCGACGCCGTGCGCCCTGCGAGCGCTCCGGCTATGCGCGGCATGATCGTTCGCGACATGTGCACCACGCCTTCTAACTGGCGCTCGGCCGTCAGCGTGCCGGAGTATCTGCGCGCCCACGGCATCGTCGCTATCGAGGGCGTCGACACCCGCGCTCTGGTGCGCCATCTGCGCGACAATGGTTCCAAGATGGGCATTATCTCGACCGAGATCTTCGACGTCGACGAGCTTGCCGAGCGTCTGGCCGCGGCGCCCACGCTGGTAGGCGAGAACCTGGTCAAGACCGTAAGTTGCCCCGTACCTCACGAGTTTGTGGCCGCCGATCTGCCTGCCACGCATGACTTTGCGCTTTCGGCTGCCGCTCCTGCCCGTCACAAAGTGGTCGCATACGACTGCGGTGTGAAGCGCGGCATTCTGGAGGGGCTGGTCCGCGCCGGCTGCGACCTTACCGTCGTGCCGTGGGACACGCCTGCCCAGCAGGTGCTCGACATGAATCCCGACGGCGTCTTTTTGTCCAATGGCCCCGGCGACCCCGACGCCGTGGTGGAGACCTACGAGCAGGTGCAGCAGCTGATCGGCAAGGTGCCGGTCTTTGGTATTTGTCTTGGTCACCAGATGATCAGCCTGGCCTGCGGCGCCCAGATGGAAAAGCTTAAGTTCGGTCACCGCGGTGGCAACCAGCCGGTTATGAACCTGGTAAGCCGCCGTGTGGAGATCACCGCGCAAAACCATGGCTTTGGCCTGCTGTTCCCCAGCTTGGGCAAGCTTGTCCCCGAGCTTTCCGGCGGCGAGACCGAGCATGCGGCCGATGGAGATCTGCGCGTCTGGGTGCGCCGCGGAATCGCGCCGGTCGTGATGAACGAGCGCTTTGGTCGCATTCGCCTGACACATGTGAACCTCAACGACGGCACCGCCGAGGGCATCCAGCTGCTCGACGCACCGTGCTTCTCGGTCCAGTACCACCCCGAGGCCTCGCCTGGCCCCACCGATGCCCACTATCTCTTTACCGCCTTTACGCGACTCATGGACGGCGAGGAGAACTACCTGGACATCGACACCGCGAAGGACCGCCTTGCCGGCTGGAACTTTGCTGAGTCCGAGACCGCTGAGACCGAGGAGAACTAACATGCCGAAACGTACTGACATCAAGCGTATCCTCGTCATTGGTTCGGGCCCCATCGTCATCGGCCAGGCCTGCGAGTTCGACTACTCCGGCGCCCAGGCCTGCAAGGTGCTCAAGGAGGATGGCTTTGAGGTCATCCTGGTCAACTCCAACCCGGCGACCATCATGACCGACCCGGGCTTGGCCGACCGCACCTATGTCGAGCCCATCACCGCCGAGTTTATCGAGCGCGTAATCAAGAAAGAGCACCCGGACGCGCTGCTGCCCACGCTGGGCGGCCAGACCGGTCTGAACGCCGCCGTCGAGCTGGCGAAAGACGGTACGCTCGACAAGTACGGCGTCGAGATGATCGGCTGCGACCTGGCCGCCATCGAGCGCGGCGAGGACCGCAAGCTCTTTAACGAGGCCATGGCCGAGATTGGCCTGGAGGTCGCGCGCTCGGGCTATGCCTACAGCGTGGCCGACGCCGAGGCCATCGCCGAGCGCGTGGGCTATCCCTGCGTGCTGCGTCCGAGCTTTACCCTCGGTGGCGCCGGCGGCGGCATCGCGCATACCCACGAGGAGCTCGTCTCCATCGTGAGCCAGGGCCTTGAGCTCTCGCCTGCCCATGAGGTGCTGGTCGAGGAGTCCATCGAGGGTTGGAAAGAGTATGAGATGGAGGTCATGCGCGACCACGCCGGCAACGGCATCATCGTGTGCTCCATCGAGAATCTCGACCCCATGGGCGTGCACACCGGCGACTCCATCACCGTGGCGCCGGCGCAGACACTAAGTGACCTTGAGTACCAGCGCATGCGTGTCGCGTCGCTCGCCATCCTGGAGAAGATTGGCGTCGAGACCGGCGGCTCCAACGTGCAGTTTGCCGTGAACCCCCAGACCGGCCGCCTGATCGTCATCGAGATGAACCCGCGCGTGAGCCGCTCGTCCGCGCTGGCCTCCAAGGCCACGGGTTTCCCCATCGCCAAGGCCGCCGCTCGCCTGGCCGTGGGCTACACGCTCGACGAGATCGTCAACGACATCACCAAGGCAACGCCCGCCTGCTTTGAGCCCACGATCGACTACTGCGTGGTCAAGGTGCCGCGCTTTGCCTTCGAGAAGTTTAAGGGTACCGACCCCACGCTCACCACGCGCATGAAGGCCGTGGGCGAGATTATGGCGATCGGCCGCACCTTTGAGGAGGCCTTCGGCAAGGCCATGCGCTCACTGGAGGACGGTCACCAGGGCATCTGCGCCGGTGGCAAGGAGGGTGCCGACAAGCTGAGCGACGATGAGCTCGCTCAGGCCGTGGCAACCCCGACCGAGCACCGCATCTTCTTTGTGGTCGAGGCCTTGCGCCGTGGCTGGGACATCGCCCACATCCATGCCATCTGCGGTATCGATCCGTGGTACCTCAACCGTATCAACGACATGGTGCAGGTCCAGGAGAGCATCCGCGGCCTGCGTGTGGAGGATATCGACGCCGACGCGATGCGCCTGCTCAAGCAGTACGGCACGAGCGACGCCGAGATTGCCGCGCTGACCGGCTCGGACGAGCGCTTTGTGCGCGCCTATCGCAAGGGTCTGGGCGTGGTTCCCAGCATGAAGACGGTCGATACCTGCGCTGCGGAGTTTTCGAGCGCCACGGAGTACCACTACAAGACGTACGAGAACATCTACCGCACGAGCCCGGATGCCAAGAAGTGCGTGGCTCCCGACGAGACCACGCCGGCGGACAAGCCCAAGGCGATGATCCTGGGCGCCGGCCCCAACCGCATTGGCCAAGGTATCGAGTTCGATTACTGCTGCGTGCACGCGAGCTACGCACTGGCGGCTCGCGGCTTCGAGACCATCATGGTCAACTGCAACCCCGAGACCGTCTCGACCGACTATGACACGTCCGACCGTCTGTACTTTGAGCCGCTCACCTACGAGGACGTCATGGACGTTATCGATGTTGAACGCCCCGACGGCGTCGTGGTGACGCTCGGCGGCCAGACCCCGCTTAAGCTGGCGCGCATGCTCGAGGAGAGCGGCGTGAACATTATGGGCACAAAGCCCGACGCCATCGATTTTGCCGAGGACCGCGAGCGCTTTGCCGCCCTGCTCGACAAGCTGGGCATCATGTACCCGCCGGCGGGCCAGGCCACCTCGTTTGAGGAGGCCGAGGCCGTGGCCGCGCACATCGGCTACCCGCTGCTGGTGCGTCCGAGCTACGTGCTGGGCGGCCGCGGCATGATGATCGCCTACGATGCCGAGCATCTGCGCGATTACATGGCAGAGGCTGCGCGCATCAGCCCCGACTACCCGGTGTATCTGGACCGCTTCCTGGAGGGCGCAATCGAGTCCGATGTCGACGCCCTGTGCGATGGCGAAGAGGTATACATCGGCGGCATCCTGGAGCATATCGAGGAAGCCGGTATTCACTCCGGCGACTCCGCGACCTGCATCCCGCCGTTCAGCTTTAGCGAGAGCCTGCAGGCGAAGCTCCGCGAGACCACGCGCCGCATCGCGATGGCGCTGGGAGTCCGCGGTCTGGTCAACGTGCAATATGCCATCAAGGGCGAGACCGTCTACGTGATCGAGGCCAACCCGCGCGCCAGCCGTACCGTGCCGTTTATCTCCAAGGCCACCGGTGTGCCGCTGGCCAAATGCGCGGCGCGCATCATGGCAGGCGATTCCATCGCGAGCTTGGGCCTGCCGAGCGACGAACGTCAGCTGGACTGGTTCTGCATGAAGGAAGCCGTCATGCCCTGGGGTCGTTTCCCGGGCGCCGACGTCATCCTGGGGCCCGAGATGAAGTCGACGGGCGAGGTCATGGGTATCGCCAAGAGCTATCCCGAGGCATACGCCAAGACGCAGCTGGCGATTGACTACAAGCTGCCCGACCCGAGCGTCGGCAAGGTGTTCATCAGCGTGTGCGACCGCGACAAGCGCCACATCCTTTCGGTCGCCCGTATCCTGCGCTACCTGGGCTTTGACATCTGCTCCACCGAGGGTACGGCGCGCGTGCTGCGTGGAGGCAACGTGACGTGCGAGGTCGTGGAGAAGATTAGCGGCCCGCACGACGGCGAGCGCCCCAACATCGGCGACCTCATCGCCGATGGCAAGATCGCGGTGATCATCAACACGCCGTACGGTCCGGGCTCGCGCGGCGACGGCTATCTGCTGCGCACCGAGGCAGTGCGACGCGGTGTGACCTGCGTGACCGCGATGTCTGCCGCCAACACGTACGTGAGTGCCATCGAGGCGGTGCGTGAGGACCAGCAGGGTCACGGCAGCGCCAACGACATGGGCATGGACGTCATCGCCCTGCAGGACCTGCCGCAGCACACGGTGTAGCGTGACCTGTCCGGCCGGGGCGGGAGGGGCCGAGATTTCCCCCTTTCGCTCCGGCTGCAAGCAGAGTCGCTCAGGAGGAAACTCGGCCCCTCCCGCCCCGGCCTGCGGTGACTTGGCCGCACCGTGTGCTGCCGAAGGGGCTTTGCGCGATGACTAGGGCTGAAAAAGAAAGTGAGTGTGGGATCCGCCGTTCGTTCGAACGGCGGATCCCACGTTTTGGATTTATTGGGTTGTGGCGGTGAAGGTTGTTTTGTCGGCGGCGATGTGCACGTGCAGCTTTGCCTGACCGTCGCAGCTGATGAGCACGCCTACCTCGAACGGGGTTCCCGTCTTGTCGTAGGTCGAACGCACGATGCGCATCGCCGCCTTACCGGTGTTCTGTCCCAAAAGGCGCGCCTCATGCTTGTCGAGGTTGACCGTCTCGTAGACGGCATCGACGCTTGCGGGCAGGATGCCGGTCTTTTCCGCGATGTAGGCGTAGAGCGAGCCATCCACGTCTTTGCGTGTGAGCTCGGGGCAAAGTGACACGGGGATATAGACGTAGTTGAGCTCCATGGGTTTGTCGTTGGCGAGACGCAGGCGGCGAATCTCCCAGACGGGTGTCCCCTCGGGCACTTTGAGCCCAGAGGCGATGCCGCGGACGGCCGGTATGCTTGAAAAGGCGAGAATCTGCGAGCTCGGAACCCGTCCCGCTTCGCGCATCCGCGCGCTGAAATTCAGGGCCAGGTCGATGCCGGGTGCTGAGGTTTGGGGTTTGATGAACGTGCCCTGCCCACGTTTGCGCACCACGCGCCCCTCGATGACGAGATCTTGGAAGCAACGGCGCACGGTCGCGCGCGATAACTCTAGCCGCTCACAGATTTCGAGCTCGCGTGGCAGCGGCGTCTTGGTGTCGAACGCCTGGCTGGCGATAAGCAGGGCGATTCGATGTTTAAGTTGGACATAGAGCGGCGTATCACCGCTGCGGTCGAAGGGTTCGGAGGCGAGAAACGAGATCATATCCATGGGGTACCTCCATGTCGTGGGCGTACGTGACATGGTCTGACACTGCGGAGCAAACCGGAGATGCCAGGCCCGATTCTTGCTGGTATGTATGGTGCATAAGGAACATAAAACATTTATCAGACAATCTACCTGCTATTTTAAAAATAATTAGAAGAAAAAATAATTTAGGCACAAAAATAGTTGCTACCGTTAACCGATGAATAGTTGCCGTTCGCAACTATTTTCTTGTACCGAACATGCCCCGGCGCAACAATAATCTCAGCAAAAAGCAAAGCCGTGCGACACACGGCAGGTCGAGAGGAGACCGCATGCGGTATCTGGTAATGGTCAGTCACGGAACGCTCGCTCCCGGACTGCACAGTGTCCTCAAGATGCTCGGCAATGACGCCCCGAACATCTTGTCGACGAGTCTCGTGGACGGCATGGGCGCTGACGAGTATGTCGAGAACGTCAAGGCGATGCTCGCTCCCGTTGCCGCCGATGACGAGGTTGTCCTGCTTGGTGACATCCTGGGCGGATCGCCGCTCACCAATGCCATGAACACGCTGGCCGAGAAGGGCCTGCTCGCCCACACCATTGCCTTCGGCGGTATGAATCTGCCCATGGCTATGACCGCCATGATGGGGCTTGCCACCATGGACCTGGATTCCCTCAAGCAGATGATGCTGCAGGAGGGCAAGAACGGTATGTCCGAGCTCGTTGTCCCGACCGATGACGCCGACGACGAGGACGACGACATCTAGGCAGCGCATCCGCCCAAATTTTCGTGATGGAGCGGGGGTTAAGAGGAAAGACCCCCGGTGATAAAGAAAGGGAGAACGCATGATTTCGTTCATCCGTATTGACGACCGTATGATCCATGGGCAGACCGTTACCCGTTGGGCCCTCGAGTATCCCTGCGACGGTCTTATCGCCGTCAACGACGCTGCAGCGTCCAACCCCGTGCTCAAGGAGGCCTACAAGAGTGCCTCGGGCAAGAAGACGTTCGTGTGGACCAAGGAGCACTTCAAGGAGGTCTCCGAGAAGGTTCTCAAGTCCGACACCAAGTACTTCCTGATCACCAAGAACCCGCTCGACATGAAGGAACTTCTCGTCGATTTTGGCTTTAAGCCCGGCATGGACCGCATCATCGTCGGTCCCTGCAACGATCGTCCCGGCACCACCAAGCTCGGCAACAACCAGTCGATCACGCAGGAAGAGGCCCAGGCGCTCGAGGATCTCACCAACGCCGGCTACACGGTCGAGTTCGCCCTTATCAAGGAGAAATCCATTGGTGAGTGGCCAAAGTTCCGCGGTCAGTTTGGCTTCTAGTTAGGCGCCAGCCGCATTTTGGTACCTACAGCCCTGGGGGAAAGGGGCTGAGGAATAAAGAAAGGGGAAAGCATGGCAATCAATGCATTCCAAGCCGCGCTGTTCGGCCTGTTCGCCTGCCTGGCATCACTGCCTGGCATGGGTGGCACGACGATCGGCAACTACACTCTGGGTCGTCCTCTGGTCGCCGGCCTCATCGTCGGCATCATCATGGGCGATATGCAGACGGGCATCCTCGTCGGTGCTGCCATCCAGGTTGTCTACATCGCTCTCGTGACCCCTGGCGGAACCGTCTCCGCCGACGTCCGCGCCGTGTCCTATATCGGTATCCCGCTGGCGATCCTCGCCATCAAGAACTCGGGCATCGATCCCGCCTCCGCTGAGGCTGCCGGCATGGCCGCATCCCTCGGTGCCGCCCGTCGGCACGCTCGGCACTGTGCTCTTCTATGGCACCGCCACCATCAACCTGGTGTGGCAGGGCATGGGGTGGAAGTGGCTCGAGAAGGGCGATCTCCACAAGCTCTACCTGGTCAACAACGTTCTGCCTTGGATTGGTCACATCGTCTGCTCATTCCTCCCGACGTTCATCATCACCATGGGCGGCACCGCCATGGTCGACCTCATGAAGACCTACATGCCCATGGACGGCATCGCGATGAAGACGCTGTTCACCGTCGGCTCGCTGCTGCCTACCGTCGGTATCGCCATCCTGCTCAAGCAGGTCATCTCTAAGCCCACGGACTTCCTCACGTTCTTCTTCGGCTTCACCCTGTCCGCTGTCATGGGGTGCAACCTGATTGCCGCTGCCGGCATCGGCTGCTTCTTCGCCCTGATCAACTATGAGATCGCTTCGCTCAAGATCGACCTCGCAAACGCTCCCAAGGCAGCTATCGCCTCGGGCTCCGATGATGAGGAAGAGGAGGACATATAATGGCAGAGAAGAAGAAACTCTCTAAGAAAACGCTTGCCAAGTCGTTCCGTAACTGGTCCTATGGCAACCTGACTTGCTTCTCGCAGGAGCACATGCAGACCTTCGGTTACCTGTGCGCCATGCTTCCGATCGTCGAGGAGCTCTACGACACGCCCGAGGAGCAGAAGCAGGCCCTCCAGACCTACTCCGCGTTCTTCAACACCGAGCCGCAGATCGGCACCATGATTGTCGGCGTCACCGCCGGCCTCGAGGAGGCTCGCGCAAACGGCGAGGCCATCGACGACGACGCCATCAACGGCATCCGCGCCGGCCTTGGCGACTCGCTGATCGTCGGTACCCTGATCCCGATCCTGCTCGGTATCGCCCTCGGTCTCTCGACCGGCGGCTCTCCGCTCGGTGCCATCTTCTATATTGTCGTGTGGAACCTGCTCATGTTCCTTGGCATGCGCTTTGCCTACAACCAGGGCTATGAGCTCGGCGGCAAGGCGGTCGAGGCCCTCGTCGGCCCCAAGGCCAAGGCTCTGCGTGATTCCATCGTGATGGTCGGTACCATGGTCATCGGTGCAGTCGGTGCTACCTGGGTCTCCATCACCTGCAGCCCCAATCTGGTGCTGCCCGGCGGCGGTAAGTTCCAGGACACGCTCGACGGAATCTATCCGCACCTGCTGCCCATGGTCTTCATCATCTTCTGCTGGTACATGATGACCAAGAAGAAGGTCAACCCCATCGTTATGATGCTGATCCTCGTTGTGATCGCATTTGTGGGCGTTCTCATTGGCTTCTTCGACCCGGCACTGAGCTACTAGTCATCATCCCCTGGCCCCCTGTAAGGCCGTGCGGCCTCAACCGCACGGCCTTCTGATTCAAGACTTTAGTCCGCTGGCCGCGCAGCGGCCAGCTTTAAACCACCCGCTACG
>CABSYW010000007.1 GCA_902482035.1 uncultured Collinsella sp.
CCCTAGAGTTCGTCGGCAGCGTCAGATGTGTATAAGAGACAGGCATCAGTGGACTCGCTATGTCCAGGGCCGAGACTACTTCATGAACCCGCTTACCAAGGACGCCGATTACACCATCGTCAACGACAACGGCAGCGTCGGCGCATCCGTCAGCGAGATCCAGCCCTTGTTCTTCAAGCCCGGCAAGTCTGGCTGGAGCACCTTTGAGCTGATTCGTGCCTTTGGCAACCGCGGCGAAAATGTCCCCGGCCTTAACGCCAACACCGACGGCGCCTACGCCATCGGCACCGAGCGCAACACCGAGATCAACCTCTTCCAGATTCGTCGCGGCCTTGATCCCCAGGTTGCCACCATCCAGTGGGAGATGCTCTCCCGAGCTGCGTACTCCGTCGCCATCCCGTTGTACTCCGCTCTGATAACTGAGGTCAGCCCGTACTTCAGCGATCAGACCGTCTCCTTCGAGCACTGCGAAGAGACCGACATCGTAAACAACGAGGAGCCCGAGAACTCAATCAACTACGTCCTCATGGACATCAGCTCGCTCTGCTTTGAGAATCCTGACACCCTTGGTATCAGCGTCCGTGCCTACCTCGATGCGCTCCAGAATGAGCTCATCGAGCAGAACAAGGAAGTTGACGCCGCCATGCTGGCCGAGACGACCACCGAGGCCCGTACCGCCCTGGCAAACAAGGCCGGCAAGGCTGCTACCGAGAACACCTACAAGAAGTGCAAGGCCTTGCTCCAGGAGATGCGCGCCTATCTGAAGGCTGAGAACTTCGACCAGCCCTTCACCCCGAGTGACCTGAACACCGAGACCAACGGCCTCAAGGTGTCCATCACCTACGCCAAGGACGCTCTTGCCACCGACCCGGTAACCCCAGATCAGCCTGGCACTCCCGAGCAGCCTGGTACTCCTGAGCAGCCCGGTACCCCCGAGCAGCCCGCTAAGCCCGAGCAGCCCACCACCAAGCCCGAGAAGCCTGGCAAGTCGGACACCACGACCACGGTAACCACCAACAAGACGAACACCAAGGGCGGCCTGCCCACCACCGGTGATCGTTTTGATGGCCGCGTGGTGGCTGCATTCGCCATCGATGGCGTTGCCGTCATCTCCGCGGGCGGTTACTTCCTCTACCGTCGCAATAAGGAGTAACGTCTTAGCTGAGCGGGCAAGGCAGCAATGGCAGCCTCGCCCGCTCAGCCCACTCTTTTGACCGGCGGGAAACCCGCCTGAAATCTTTTCAAAAAAGATTTCCCCGCACACACTTCGCTGTGCTATAGTGCAGCGCAACAGCAACTAGGTGCGACCGCGCCACGGCATCACGAAAGGAGCCACCAACATGAAGAACACGATGAAGTCTCTCAACAACTGGTGGTGGCGTGATGCGAATACGATCGGTCGACAGTGAGTCCCTCACGCCTGTTTTTGCGCTCTAGGTGATTGGAAGGCCTCCGGTTTCGACCGGGGGCCTTTTTCTATCTCGAGCCCGATCGCATTCGCATCACGCGCCTCCGCTTTTCTCTTGCACTCCCATTCCGAAAGGATTTTCACCATGTCTCAGAACACCACCGCCGCCCAGCCCCGCACCGTCCAGACCGCCGACCGCGGCAAACTCGATGTCCGCGCCCTCGTCCTGCTCGCCATCCTGCTCGCCGCCGGCTTCATCCTCAACTTCACCGTCGGCAAGGCCATCTCGGGCATCTCGGGCGGCATGATCAGCCCCGAGTTCATCATCTCGGCCTTCTGCCTCACCATCCTGGTCGTTCGTCCCAACATCGGCCAGGCGCTCGTCATTGGCCTCATCTCGGCTGCCGTGATCCAGATCACCACCACTTCGCCGTTCGTCGATTTTGCCGCCGAGGGCATCGCCGCCATGCTCATGGCCGGCATCGTCAACGCCGCCGGCAAGAACGGTCAGGTCAAGCCCGCCATCGCTATTGTCGCAACCTTCCTGACCACCTTTGTCTCCGGCGTCATCTTCATGGTCATCAAGATGGCCATGCTCGGCGTGGTAGGCGAGCTCGCCGCCGCCATGCTGCCCGTCGTCGCCATGACCGCCGTCTTTAACGCCATTCTGGTCGGCGCCCTCTATCTGCCCATCCAGAAGGCCCTGAAGCTCAACTAACTCATCGCTGCCCCACCAGCAAAGACTGTCCCAAACGACTAGCTTTTGGGGACGTTCTTAAACGACTGGTCATTTAAGAACGTCCCCAATGACTACGAAAGGTATCCATGGAAACGATCATCAACGTCGACGATGTCTCGTTCTCCTATGGCACGCAGACCGAGCAGACGCTCAGCCACATCTCGCTCAGCGTGAACAAGGGAGATTTCATCGGCATCATCGGGCCCTCGGGCGCCGGCAAGTCCACGCTTGCCGCCTGCCTGTCGGGCGCCGTGCCCCACCACTACACCGGCACGTTCTTTGGGTCCGTCATGGTCGACGGCCACGACACCTGCGAAGTCTCGCTCACCGACGTGTCGCAAATCGTCGGCAGTGTGCTACAGGATATCGACACGCAGATGGTCGCTTCGATCGTCGAGGACGAGATGCTCTTTGGCCTCGAGAACTTTGGCGTTCCCCACGACCAGATCGAGCAGCGCGTTAGCGAAACGCTCGAGACCGTCGGCATCAGCGACCTGCGCGACCGCGAGATCGCCACGCTCTCGGGCGGACAGAAGCAAAAGGTAGCCATCGCCGCCATCCTCGCCATGCGCCCGCGCGTCTTGGTTCTCGACGAGCCCACCGCGGCACTCGACCCCGCCAGCTCCACGTTGGTCTTCGAGACGCTGCGTGAGGCAAACCGCGCACTTGGAATCACCATCGTCGTCGTTGAGCAAAAGGTCGCCCTGCTCTCGGAGTACTGCAACCGCGTGCTCGTGCTCAACCATGGCGAAATCGCGCTGCAGGGCGAGCCACACGAGGTCTTCGCGCATACCGACGAGCTTCGTGCCATCGGCGTCGACTGCCCTCGCGTCACGCGTATCTTCAATAGCCTCGAAACCGATGGTCTAGTAAGCGGTACCCCTTGCTTGGATGTCGATGAGGCCGAGCGCCTGATTTCGGGCATCGTCGACCCCGCACGCGCGGCTATCGAAGCCCAGGCGCCCGCCGGTTCCCCGCATGCACCGTCGTTGCGTCCTCATGCCAAGGACGCCGAACCCGTACTCACCTTCGACCATGTTGAGTTTGCCTATCCCAATGGCGGAGCCGCCGTACACGACCTTAGCCTGACGCTCTATCCTGGCGAGCTCGTGGGCATCGTCGGCCAAAACGGCGCCGGCAAGACCACGCTCACCAAACTGCTCACAGGCCTGCTTAAGCCCGCCTCGGGCAGCGTGCGCGTCACGGGACTGGATACCGCAGCCGTTCCCACGAGCCGCATCGCTCGCGAGGTCGCGACCCTCTTCCAAAACCCCGACCGCCAGATCTGCAAGGACACCGTGCTCGACGAGGTCGCCTTTGGCCTGGAGCTTGGCGGCATGGACCGTGCCGAGGCACTGCGTCGCGCCCAGCTCGTCATCGACCGCTTTGGCCTGCCTGCCGATGAGGCGCCCTTCTCGCTCTCGCGCGGTCAGCGACAAATGGTGGCGCTTGCCTCCGTCGTAGTGGTTGAGCCCAAGATCGTCGTGCTCGACGAGCCCACGAGCGGCCTTGATTACCGCGAGTGCATGACCGTCATGGAAACAGTGCGTACCATGGCCGAGCGTGGTTGCGCCGTTATCATGGTCTGCCACGATATGGAAGTCGTCTCGGATTTTGCCGAACGCATTGTGGTAATGGCCGACGGTTGCATCCTCGACCGCGGCCGCACGCACGAGCTGTTCTCGAACATCGATCTCATGCGGCGTGCCTACGTGGAGCCTCCCCAGGTTATTGAACTCTCGCGCCGTCTGGCATCTTCCGTCTCGCCCGCTTTTGCGCAGGTGAGCGAGGTCACCGATGTCGTTCGAATTACCAAGGAGATGGTCCACCATGGTTAACGTCATCGACTACATGCCGGGCGATACGCTGCTGCATCGCCTGAATCCCGTCGTCAAACTGGGCCTCGCCGCCGCCATCATCGTCGGCATCTTCTTGTCCGACACCTACGTGGCGCTGCTGGGCTTTTTGGCACTCACCCTTGCGCTGGGCGCCTATGCCGGCGTCGTCGACCGTCTGTTCTCGCTGCTCAAGTTGCTGATTCCGCTCGCGCTTATCATGCTGGTGCTCCAGCTGGCCTTTATGCGCGATGGCAACGTGGTGTGGAGTTTTATCACCGACACGGGCCTCGTCACAGGATCGAAGGCCTGCCTGCGCCTGCTGGGTGTGGCGTTACCGCTCATCCTCATGCTCATGGTGACCAAGCTCAACGACCTTGCCAACGCCTGCGTCGAGGTGCTGCACGTGCCGTATCGCTATGCCTTCACCTTTACCACGGCGCTGCGCTTTGTGCCGGTGTTTGGTCAGGAGATGAACGCCATCATGGAGGCGCAGACCGCACGCGGCGTCGAGTATGACACCAAGAACCCCATCAAGAAGCTTA
Source organism: uncultured Collinsella sp. (assembly GCA_902482035.1). Taxonomy (GTDB): domain Bacteria; phylum Actinomycetota; class Coriobacteriia; order Coriobacteriales; family Coriobacteriaceae; genus Collinsella. The sequence continues at coordinate 4,528 of CABSYW010000007.1, forward strand.
AGCTCATGCTGCCACTGTGTGTGCCACTGCTCATCTCGAGCGTGGGCAAGACCGATGCCACAGCCTTGGCGGCAGAACAGCGCGGCTTCTATCTGCGTACGCGCGCCAGCTCGTACAAGCGCTACCCCATCAAGGGCCTAGACATCGCCGTGCTCATCGTCAGCATCGCCCTCATCGCCATCGGCTTCCTGTTCTAGTTCACCACCGACAGCAACCGCCCAGCACAAAAAGCCTCGGCTCGCACCAAACGAGCCGAGGCCTTTACTGTTTCACCAGATAAAACCTACCAAAATTAACCTGTCCCTTTTTGACAGGTCGGAAGCTAGAGGCGGTAGGGGGCGCCGCTGCGGATGATGGATTCGCGCACCAGGACATCCATGGCGTCGAGGGTGATCTCGGGCATCTCTCGGTACTTCTGCAGCACCGATAGCTCGGTGCAGGCCAGAATGACGCGGTCGCAGCCGCTACGGGCAAACTCCCACATCACGCGGTCGAACTTATCCATATCGGGCTCACGTCCGGCCTTCACATCATCGTAGATAAGCGACATCACATCGTTCTGACGTTTCTCGCTGGGATAGACGACCTCAACACCCGCAGCCTTACATTCGCGGCCGTAGACGCCCGCGCCCACGGTGCCATCGGTGCCCATGATGCCAATCTTGTGCACCGGCTCGGCCGGCATACTCAGGTTGGGGTCGAACTCGCACTCCCCCATCACCGCACCCGCAAGGGCATAACGAACCGACTCGCGCGGCATGTGGATAATCGGCACCTTCGTAAACGACTGGATCTGATCGTAGAAGTAGTGTGACGTGTTGCAGGGAATGGCAATGTGCGCGCAGCCCAGCGACTCGAGTGCCTGGGCGCACTCTTTCATGGTCGCCAGCAGCTTGGCATGCTCGCCGGTCTTAATGGCCAACGTGCGGTCGGGCATGGTCGACTTGGAGAGCACCACCATGTCGATATGTTCCTGATCGCAGGCAGCAGCCGTATGACGCACCACCTGGTCGTAGTAATACGACGTGGCCTCGGCGCCCATGCCGCCGATAACTCCCAGCTTTTCCATCGCCGCCTCCTTGGTGACGCTTGCGCAATTGCGCGTATCATACCCGCGCCCGCCCGATGCAAACCGGACGGGCGCCGCGCTCATCTACTTGTAATACGTCTTGAACAGCTTAAAGTGGCGCAGCTTGGTGTGCCACATGCGCAGCCAGCGGTTAAAGACAAAGTCGCCCTTCATAAACGAAGGGTCGGCGCCCTTGCCTTCCTTGTCCAGGCGATGCACCTTAGCACGCAGCTCGGGATCCTTGACGTACTTGTCGACGACGCCCATGGGGACGACCATCCACAGGGCCTCGTCCTGAGCCGTCACAAACTCCGGCTCAAACGGACGGTTGAACACATACTCGTCCACCACATACTTGGCAACGTTAAAGCCGCTGTTGGTGACGTAGTAGTTGCTGCGACCCTGGCGCGTGTTGAAATCGAAGAACTTAAACGAGCCATCGCGCTCGTCGTACTTAACGTCAAAGTTGGAATAGCCCACAAAGTGAAGGTCCTCGAGCAGCTTGCGCACGCCGCCCATGAGCTCGTCGTTGGGCTCGGTAATGATACAGGCATGGTTGCCGACACCGTGGGGCTGATGCTCCTCGAGCAGCACATGGCCCAGGCACATCATGCGGACCTTACCGTTGCGGTCGGAATAGCTGGTGAGCACGCGCATGTACTCGTCGTTGCCGGGCACGCGATCCTGCAAGATCAGATCGTCGGTGTAGCCGCTGGCATACGAATCGCGGATGACCTGTTCCAGCTCGGCGCGGTCGGCAATCTCATAGGCCTTCTTCTGGCCCTCGAACTCATGCTGCCACCACATGATGCCATCAGAAGGCTTCAGAATCATCGGGTAAGGAAAATCGATCTGGTCGAGCACTTCGGCAGGCGCCTCACCCTGGGCATTGAGCATCGCCTTGGTAAAGGTAAACGTGTGCGGATAGGGCACGCCATGCTTCTCGCACAGCTCGTAGAAGATCTCCTTCTTCTGGCACTGCTCGAGCATGCTGTAGGGCGCGTAAGGCGCGACGATGTTATCCGCCAACTCATGGGCATCCTTGGCCTGAGCCACGAGGGCAACATAGTTATCGCCACAGCCCACAAGGACAATCGTCTTATCGGCATGCGCTTGGGCAATGCCGTTGACGGTTTTGAGCATCACGGGCATGGTGTCGATATCCACGTTGGGCGTGTAGTCGATAATCTGGCTGCGGTACGCGGGGCCCGTCTGATACTTGCCAAAGACCAGACTCTTGACCTGGTACTCCTCGTAGAAGGCGCGCGCCACCGAATAGGCGTTGATGTCGCCACCGAGCAGCACGGGAATGAACTCGCGCTCTGTAAATTGCAATGCCATGGAAACTTCCTATCATGAACTGCCCACACAGCGGGCGGTCTTTGCGCAACTGATTTATTCTAGCGTGCCAAGCCGCCGGCGCCCAAAGCTCCACCGTATCTATGGCAATCGACGTAATCGTCCAGCACGAAGACGGCGCTCACCGTTGTATGACAATGGGCAATGAACCTACCATTGTTGTAGGATTCAGCGTATTGAGATCCTCGAACGAAAGGCGCACACGTGCCCCAAGACCATCAGACCGATAATCCCATCCTCGATGCCGCGAAGCGCGAGCTGGCGGAACGCACACAAACGGCAGCTCCCCTACACACCACAAACGATGCTTACAACGGGCCTGCCCGTATCGTCTCAATCAACACGTCGGAGCACAAAGGCACGCGTAAGTCACCCGTCGTCGACGGGCACGACACCGTCATCGAGCAATTTGGCCTCGCTACCGATGCGCACGCCGGACATTGGCACCGCCAGGTCTCTTTTTTAGCCGCGGAGTCCATCCAGACGGCGCAGGCACGCGGGCTCGACGTACACGAGGGTGACTTTGGAGAGAACTTCACAACCCGGGGCATCAACCTACTCTCGCTCCCCTTGGGCACGCAGCTCAAGCTTGGCAGCGAGGTGCTTGTCGAAATCAGCCAAATCGGCAAGGTCTGCCACACACGCTGTGCCATCTACTATCTCGCCGGCGACTGCATCTTTCCCCACGAGGGCATTTTCGGCGTGGTGCTACAAGGCGGAGAGGTCCATACCGGCGACGACATCCAGGTGGTCAAGCTCGGCGACGGCACCTGCTCCTTCACTCCCGCCGACGCACTCAAAGAGGTGGAGCAGGCTCGTCGCGAAGGAACCCTGTAGTTGCAAAATCCCACGTTGAAGTAGCTTTTACAGCCAAGAATCCCGTTGCAATAGGGTGCCGTAACGTTAAAGTTGAACTCTATGGTTTCTCAACAATTCATCATAACTGCAGGTCAAAGCCAAAGTCTCAAGTTCAACTTGACCCTTTGGAACCTTTAAGGTTCAAGTTGAGGTCGAAAGCAGTAGTAGAATACCGTTCGAACCATAACCTACGATTGATTGCAGAGGGACTGGATGCAGCATTCGAATCATCGCACCGCAGCGCTCATTGCGTCGAAGCCGGCTCGTATCATCACGAGCGCCGCGCTCGCCGTTGCGCTGACGGCCACGCCGATGCTCTCCCCCGTTGCGGCGTATGCCGCCTCGCAGGCAACGCAGGACCAGCTTTCCGCAGCCCAGCAGAAGATCGAAGCCGCCACGAGCGCCTACAACGACGCCCGCACCAAACTCGATGACCTGCAAAAGCAGATTGACTCCAATGAGGCAAGCATCGAGGAAATCGAGGCTAAGCTTCCCGAGCAGCAGGCCAAGGCAAGCTCCGCCATGCGCGATCTGTACAAGTATCAGAAGGGCACCAATCCCATCGTGAGCTTCCTGGTCAACGCGCAGAGCCTGGGTGAGTTCATCACGACCTGCAAATACACCAACCAGATCACGAGCTCGAGCGTCGACGAGATCGAACAGCTCAATAACATGCAAACCGAACTCGAGCAGAACAAGGCTGAGCTCCAGCAGGCCAAGTCTCAGCTTGAGGCAGAGCAGAAAAACGCCGAGGATGCGTTGGCTCAGGCCCAGCAGCTCCGCAGCGAGGCACAGGCAAAAGCCGAGCAGGAAAATGCCGCCGAGCTTGCCAAGCTTGAGGCCGATAAGGCCGCTGCCGCCGAGAAGCTCTCGGGCGAGGGCGTAAGCGGCAGCAATTCCAGCAGCCAGGCCACCAACACCAACACCACCATCGACACCACGGTGAACAACGCCAATACCGGTAGCTCCGATTACGATTCGTTCATTAATGAGTGGACGAGCCGCATCGACAATTATCTCGCCGGCTCCCCCATGGCAGGCCAGGGCTATAACTTTGCCGTCGCCGCTTGGAATACCGGTGTCGACCCCCGTTGGTCCCCCGCCATCGCCTGCATCGAGAGCACCAAGGGTGCTTATTGCGCCAATTCTTACAACGCCTGGGGCTGGAGTGCACGTGGCGGCGGCTGGCGCAGCTTTGGCAGCTGGAGCGAGGGCATCTCCGCTCACGTTGCCTATCTGGGCGCCAACTACGGCTCCACCCTTACCCCAGCAGCGGCCAAAAAGTACTGCCCGCCCACGTGGCAGGACTGGTACAACAAAGTCGCCGCTCAGATGAACCGCATCTAAGTGCAACTGCAAAGGGCCCCAATGGGGCCCTTTTCTTTTAGGTAGCGGAGGTATCGACGACGCCGGTCGCATTGGCAACCGCGACTATGACGATCATGCATAGGAGCAGCACACCCAATGCCTTGAGCCAGAGTTTCGCGAGCTTCTTGCCGCGATAGCTGTCGAGCAGTGCGAATCGCCGACGAAGACGGCGCTTATCGAGCAGCGCAAAATGCATAAGCACTATAAGGCCATCGACAAAGAAAAAATACTCGATTATGAGAAGCCACGTCGGGTAGCTTTGGTTTGCTCCCGTGGGGTGAAAGACGGCAAAGTGACTTCCGGCAAAGAACACAAGCAGCGAGAAGAAGACGAGCGTATTCCAAATGCGCCCCAGAGACTCCGGAACGCGAGAGAGCAGACCGCATGCAGTGGAGGCGGCAGGCCTAGGAAGCCCTGTGGGGTTCTGGAGCCCTTGGGGCGTCAACACCGTCTCCGAGGCCGGAGCACGGACAAGCACAGGCGCAGGAGGCCGCACGGGGCGACTTAGATCGTATGCCGCGCGCGTCGCCCGTCCCAACGCTTCCGCGCTCGCAAAACGCTTGGCCGGGTCGAGCGCCATCGACATGCAGACGGCATCGGCAAGTGGAGTGGGAATGCCGCATGCCTCACATTGCTCGCGCATGTCGAGCCCTGGTTTAGGGTCGACTCCCGTCAAGCAAAAGAACAACAGGGCCCCGAGTGCGTAGACATCGCTGCGCACACTCGTCTGCCCAAACCCATACTGCTCGGGCGGCGCATAGGGTCGCGTGCCAAACTTGACGGTGTCGGCATCGGCGCCATCGCGCCATACGCGCGCGATCCCCAGGTCGATAATCACCAGCGATGAAAATGTCAGGCCGTCATCAGGCGTATAGTTGGCACCTGTCACGATGATATTCGACGGCTTGAGGTCGCGATGGATCACCGGCGCCGACGTCTCCCCCACCATTGCAAAACCGGCATGGAGCTCGCCCACGGCATCGCATAGGGCAGGATACAATTCACGCGCATAATCGGGGGTGGCTCCCAGACGGTCCACCAGCGCCCCGAGTGTCTCCCCTTCGATGTATTCCATAACCACGTTGAGCTCGTCGCCCACACGACGACAATCGACGATTCTGGGCAGGTGCTCAAAACGCCTGCCTGCCCGCTGAGCGGCAAACAGACGCTCGTATGCCCCGCCGATTTGAGCCGAAGCATCGATGCGTTTACGAACAAAGGGACCGAGCGAACCACCGCCGGTTCCTTCAAAGTACACGAGCTCGGTTGTTTCAACGGACGAGCGCTTAAGTACACGCTCCACGCGATAGCTGTCGTCGCGATCGAGCGACGCAAGGTGCTCGGCAAGCGCTGCGGTCAGCTCGTCATCGGAATATGTTGGGCTCTGAGTATCCATAGCCTCCATCATAGCGCAGGGCGCAGACACCCCATGGCATCTGCGCCCCGTTCGTTTGCATCGTTGTTCGGCAGCTCCGCCGGCTCAGATATCAGCCGCTAACTCACCGTCTCCTCGCCAAAGCGATACAGCTCCTCGTTGACCTTTTGGAGGCTGCACCCGCGATCGATGCAAAAAATGATAATCGCATCGCGGCGGTCCTTGCAGTTAAGGACGCTTACCCCGGCAGCCGTCAGCGCACGGTTGGTTTCTTTGAGCGTCAGCGCCATCGCAAAGGCAATCTGCAGCACCTTATTGCGGCTCGGATGCCGCGCACCGGTAAAGATCTGATAGCCAAAGGTCTCATTGAGATCGGCCATACGAACCACGCGCGAGCGCTCCAAGCCCTTTTCCTGCAGTAGCTGCTTCAGGTAGTTCGAAAGCGACGGGGCGGCAAAGTCGTGTTCTTTGATATAGCCATCGATGTTTGGCGCGTCGAGAAGCTCATTGAGCAACTCGTCAGTCAGCTTTTTATCGGGCATACGACCTCACCTCCCCCTGTGCATGCAACATGCTAGAAACCGCTCACATCCGAGCGCTCCCAACTGACGACCTGATCGGGAGACACCGTACCCAGCGCCTCGAACTTCCAGGAGCCGCCCGCCTTCAGATGATTGGTGTTTGCAAGAGCCGTTCCAACCTGGTTGCCATCGGCATCGTACAGAACATATTCAATCTGAATGTAGCTCTTTTCCTTGTCCGTGTTATTGGTCAGCGTGCCCGTGATCTTATAGGTAAACTGATTGGAAGTGTCTTCAGCCTCGTCAGCAATGGTATACGGTTCTTGCGGTTCTTTTCGCTCCTCAGCCTGCTGTGTCGTCTCGGCAGGTTTTGCCGAATCGCTCGCAGACGAATCGGTTGAGTTGTCGCCCATAGAGCCCACGGCACCGACAATAACCAGCACCACGATGATGCCTAGGACAATCTTGCCGATCGGCTTCTTTCCCTCTTTTGCCATTATTCATCCTTCCTACGATCCGGCTACCGTGCCGGCACACAGCACATCGTAGGAAGGATTAAACTTGAATTCATTAGCTGAGAGCTAAGGCTGCGGTAAACGGCCAATGCAGTTATCCAAACGCCGAGCAAACGCACTTTGCGCGACCGTCTGCCGGCAGCGCATCAACCCACCGTGACGGATTCCCCGGTAAAGGCACTGACCATCAACAGGACAAAGAACACCAGGTAGCTGACACTCAGCGGGTACGCAATGACCAGGAATACAACCCAGCCGACATTGGTTTTACCGCCGGCACAGCGTTGCTCGCGATTGCGGCAGAGCCAAATCGTCACGCCGATGGCAGTGATAAACAGTACGAGTGCCGCCGCAGCCAGCCCAGCAAGCGCAAACATCACGCCAATGCTCACAGCAATAACCGGAAGCAACAACAAGCCGCATCCACACCCACCGGGACTATAAACGGCAGACTGTCGGCGTCGCCTCATCGCCGCGCCACCCCCATCATCTTTGAGCACTACAGTGCGATAGCCTGCTAAACAGGAACGATCTTGTCGAGTTCCGGTTCGATCCGCCTTTTCTCGGCCTCAAGGTCAAACGCCACCTGAGCGCGCAGCCAATAACCATCCGTCAGGCCAAAATAACGGCAAAGACGGAGGTCGGTGTCGGCCGTCACGCGACGTTTTCCCAAGACAATCTGCCCGATACGCTGAGCCGGAATCCCAGTCTCTTTCGCAAGGCGATATTGAGAAATGCCCATGGGAACAAGAAACTCCTCTTTGAGAAGCTCACCGGGAGTCACCGGCGACAGCAAATCGGCCGAAGTCTCATCACTTGTGATAATCGACGATTTCGACATTCCAAGCCATCTCCTGTCTCCACTCAAAACAGACCCGATAGCGCTCGTTAACACGGATGCTATATTGACCGGCACGATCGCCCTTCAAAGCTTCCAGGCGGTTGCCCGGTGGAACGCGAAGATCATCAAGCGAAGCACAAACCTGCAGTTGGCGAATCTTCCTCAACGCAACACGCTCAAAGGGCACGAACCTCCTGACCCGCACACCCATGGCAAAGCGTTCGGTATCCTCATCTTTATACGATGCAATCATAGTATCGCCTTACGTTAGTAACGTCAAACGTTTCTATAGACTTAGATCTCTATTATATCGTACGTTTGTTCGTGTTTTCTAGAACAAATAGTCCTTCACGCCTTAGTCAAGCGAAAGTAATCGTTTGTAGACATCGAGGCCTTTGAGTAGGATTTCCTCGTCAAAGAGCATGCTATCGGTATGCAGGGCGCTTGTTGCATAGGCGGGGCAGCCATCCGAATCACTCGGGTTGTCTTGGTCCTCTGGCACGCCCGTGCCTAGCAAGAAGAACACGCCCGGCAGATGGCGCTGATAGAACGCGAAATCCTCGGCGATTAGCAGCGGCTCGTCTACGAGCTGCAATTCGGGCAGAGCGGGCGCGATTCGGGCAAACAACTCAGGATCGTTATCGACCGGTGGATAGCCCTCGGCAAAGTCGAGATCATACGTGCAGCCCGTTGCGGCACAGGCATCGTCCAGCACGCGGCGCACGCCTTCGCGCGCCCGGTCGAACATGTCGTCCGTAAACACACGCAGGCTTCCGGCCACATGGGCCTCCCCCGCCACCGCGTTGCAAACGGTGCCGGCCTGCAGCAGACCAAACTTACCGATACAGGGCTCGTCGGTGCCCAGCTCGTCCATCAGTTCGCGCTCGGCAACCAAGAACTTGGCAGCCGCCAGCGCCGCATCGTGCGACTCCTCGACCGGAACGCCATAGGTCTTAGCGATATGGATGCTCGTCCCGTGAATATGAATGTGTGTCTCACTCGAACGCGCCAGCAGCGGACCGGAACAACTCGCCAACGTGCCGGCAGGCAGATCGGGCCACACATGGAAGCCAAAAATGCGGTCGGCCCCATAGCGCTCGAACACACCGCTCTCGCATACCGTCTTGGCACCACCGGTCGTTTCCTCGGCCGGCTGGAACACAAAGAGAACGTTGCGCCTAATGGCGCCCGGCTGCTCGCGAATCATACGGTCGACATACGTCGCGGCGGCAAGTGCCATGGCCATGTGTCCGTCATGTCCGCAAGCGTGCATCTTGCCGGGATGGATCGAGGCAAAGGCCGCTCCCGTCGCCTCCGCGATGGGCAGCGCATCCATATCGGCGCGAATCGCCGTGGCACGCGCGGCACCAACGCCAGCGTCGAAGAAAGCGCAGACGCAGCTGGGACACGGATGGGTCACCTCGCAAGCGAGCGGCGCCAACACGCCCTCGATATAGGCAATAGTCTGCGGAAGATCGAAATCGAGCTCCGGAATGCGATGGAGATCGCGGCGATAGCGACGGAGTTCTTGGAGCTCGGTCATAGAGAATCCCTTCGTGAGGCACATCTGTTGCAACTTATTGTGATACAGGATTGTGGCACACATGTTTCCAGCATATTGCTGCATTTTTTAAACGTTATATACGAATACTCTTGTTTGGTAAAGTGCAACGTGATAGGGTCTTTACCACTTGATAGAGGCGCGGGCACGAAGAGCCGCGGGCGAGCCGGCAGGCTTTGACCCCGTGGGGAGGCGAAACCCGCCGAACTGGGTTTTTCGGGCACGAACAACCTGGTGGGCCTGTGGGAAACACCCACAGGACTGTCTGCAGCAATGCGGAAGCGCTATCCGGACATTGGGTCCACGCTATGCGGATTCGATGCGCAGATGGCGCCGTCTGGATAGCGAGGTTTACGGGACATGGCATTGACCCCCAACGAGGCATATGCGGCCAAGCAGCCGTTTGTGGACAAGGAGACACTCGAGCATATCGTCGAGCAGTTCCCCACGCCGTTTCATCTATACGACGAGGCGGGCATCCGCCGCAACATGCAAGAAGTGCGCGACGCCTTTGCATGGAACCCGGGCTTTAAGGAATACTTTGCCGTCAAGGCCAACCCCAACCCGGCGCTCATCTCCATTCTCAACGAATACGGCTGCGGCTGCGATTGCTCGAGCTATACCGAGCTCATGATCGCCCGCTCGCTGGGCATCACGGGACACGACATCATGTTCTCTTCCAACGACACGCCGGCTGCCGACTTTGAGCTCGCCAACAAGCTGGGTGCCATCGTCAACTTTGACGACATCAGCCACATCGAGTTCTTTGAGCGTGTTGCGGGGCCCATCCCCAAAACGGTCAGCTGCCGCTTTAATCCAGGCGGCCTGTTCCAACTCTCCAACGGCATCATGGACAACCCGGGCGACTCCAAATATGGCATGACCACCGAGCAGCTCTTTGAGGCCTTCCGCATGCTCAAGGCCAAGGGCGCCGAGAATTTTGGCATCCATGCCTTCCTTGCCAGCAACACCGTCACTAACGACTACTATCCCAAGCTCGCACGCATCCTCTTTAAACTTGCCGTGAGCCTGGAGCGCGAGACCGGCGCACATGTCGCCTTTATCAATCTGTCCGGCGGTGTGGGTATCCCCTACCTGCCCGAGCAGCAGGCCAACGACATTCACGCCATCGGTGAGGGCGTACACGCAGCCTACGACGAGATTCTGGTCCCCGCCGGCATGGGCGATGTGGCGATCTGCACCGAGATGGGTCGCTTTATGATGGGCCCCTACGGCTGCCTGGTCACCAAGGCCATCCACGAGAAGCAGATCTACAAGGACTATATCGGCGTGGACGCAAGCGCCGTCGATCTGATTCGTCCTGCCATGTATGGCGCCTACCACCACATTACGGTGATGGGCCAGCCGGGTGGCGACGACAAGACCACAGCGCCCGTCACGGACACCTACGACATCACGGGCAATCTGTGCGAGAACAACGACAAGTTCGCCATCGATCGCGAGCTGCCGCATATCGACATGGGCGACCTGCTTGTGATCCACGATACCGGCGCGCATGGCTACTCCATGGGCTACAACTACAATGGACGCCTGCGCTCCGCCGAGGTCCTGTTGCGCCCCGATGGCTCGGCCGACCTCATCCGCCGCGCCGAGCGCCCGGGCGATTACTTTGCCACGCTCGACGTGCTGCCGAGCGGCCGAGAGCTGCTGGCCAAGTCGCGCGCCGAAAGTGCCCGCCGTCGCGCCCAAGACGAGCGCCTGGCAGTCGCCGCCCAATGGAACAAACGCATCCAGATCGCGGACGCGAAGGAGAAGAACATGGACATCCGCAATCTCGAGGGCTCAATCGTCGCCCTCGTCACGCCGTTTAAAAAGGATGGCAGTGTCGACTTTGACGCACTCGAGCGCCTTATCGATTTCCACCTGCAAAACGGCACCGACGCCATCCTCACCCTGGGCACCACCGGCGAGAGCGCCACGATGACCGACGACGAGGATAACTCCGTCGTCGCCGCCGTGGTCAAGAATGTTGCAGGACGCGTCCCCGTCATTGCCGGCTCGGGCTCCAACTCCACGCAGACCATGCTCACCAAGTCGCTTACTTACCAGGGCTTGGGAGCCGACGGCCTGCTGCTCATTACCCCCTACTACAACAAGTCCAACGAAGAGGGTATCTATCAGCACTTTAAGACCGTCGCCGATGCCGTGGACATCCCCTGCATCCTGTACAACATCCCCGGCCGCTGTGGCTGCGGCATCAGCGAGCGCAATGTAGAACGCCTGGCCGCGCACCCCAACATCATGGGTATTAAGGAGGCCTCGGGCAACGTCGCCTACGCGGCCAAGATCGCCCACCTGCTGTCAGACGACTTCCGCATGTACTCGGGCGAGGACGCGCTTACCGTACCGCTCATGAGCCTGGGCGCCTCGGGCGCCATCAGCGTGTGGGCAGACGTTCAGCCGCAGCTCGTGCACGACATGTGCCGCGCCTATCTGGACGGTGACGTGGCACGCGCCCGCGATATCCAGATTGCCGGCCAGCCGCTCATCAATGCCCTCTTTAGCGAGGTCAACCCCATCCCCGTCAAGGAAGCGCTCGCCCAGATGGGCATGATTGAGGCAAACTACCGTATGCCGCTGTGCCCCATGGCAGATGACACGCGAGCCGCACTTACCGATGCTCTGAAGGGAGCTGGTCTGCTTGATTAAGACCGTCATTATGGGAACGGGCCGCATGGGCTCGCTCATCCGCACCACCGCCGAAAGCATTGTCGATGCCGCCGGGCAGCCCGTTTTTGATATCGTGGCCCAGATTGGCTTCGATTTGAGCGAACTCGAGAACGCACCGGCTGCCGATGTGATTATCGACTTCTCGAACGTCGCGACCTTCGATGCCGTCGTCGCCTATGTCGAGCGCACGGGCGCCGCGTTGGTCTCGGGCACCACGGGCTATACGCCCGAGCAGATGGACCGCCTGCGTGAGCTGGGCCAGAACACCCGCGTTATGCACTCGGGCAATTACTCCATCGGCATCGCAGCCCTGCGTCATCTAGTGGCCCAGGCCACGCGTGAGCTGCCCGGCTTTGACTGCGAGATTGTCGAGACTCACCACAACCAAAAGGTCGACGCCCCCAGCGGCACCGCCAAGCTGTTGCTCGACGCCGTAGTCGAGGCCGAACCCGAGGCAGGCTACCACCCCGTCTACGGACGCGAGGGCATGTGCGGCGCGCGCGACCCCAAGGAAATCGGTATGCACTCGCTGCGCGGCGGCACCGTCGCCGGCGTGCACGAGGTGAGCTTCTTTGGCCAAGACGAGGAGATCACGCTCACGCACCGTGCCACGAGCCGCCAGATCTTCGTCAACGGCGCCCTGGCCGCCGCCCAGAAGCTCGTCGCCCGCGAACCCGGCTTCTATACGTTCAACCAGGTCATGTTTGCCTAACCAGGTATCAACCGAATCCACCCAAAGGAGAGATAGCAAATGAGCAACGCAGCCGAGATGGATGCACAGGAGATTATCAACTACATCGCCACCGCGCCCAAAAAGACGCCTGTCAAGCTGTACGTGCGCGAGAAGCCCGGCATGAAGGTTGCCTGGGGCGACGCACATGTCTACGGCGGCCGTCGCGGCAAGACCGTCTTTGGCGACTGGGATGAGCTTAAGGCCATACTGGACGCCAACGCCGATTCCATCGATTACTACGACGTTGAAAACGATTGCCGCAACTCCGCCGTGCCCATGCTCGACCTTAAGGGCATCAACGCCCGCATCGAGCCGGGCGCGATCATCCGCGACCGCGTCGAGATCGGCGACCGTGCCGTCATCATGATGGGCGCCATCATCAACATCGGCTCCGTTATCGGCGAGGGTTCCATGATCGATATGGGCGCCGTGCTGGGCGGTCGCGCCACCGTGGGCAAGAACTGCCACATCGGCGCCGGCACCGTGTTGGCGGGCGTCGTGGAGCCCGCAAGCGCCACGCCCGTCATCATCGAGGACGATGTCATGATCGGCGCCAATGCTGTGGTCCTGGAGGGCGTGCACGTGGGCAAGGGTGCTGTAGTTGCCGCCGGCGCCGTGTGCGTCGAGGACGTCCCCGCCGGTGCCGTCGTGGCCGGTGTCCCCGCCCGCGTCATCAAGATGCGCGACGAGAAGACCGACAGCAAGACCGGTCTGGAAGAGGGCTTACGTCAACTTTAATAGTTACGCGGTTTTGACAAACCGCGTTTTCGCTGACGTATGCCCAACCTGCGGCGCAATGTCAGCAACCAAGCCGAAAACAAAAAAGGTCGAAGTCCCGAAGGGCTTCGACCTTTGTTTTTCAGCAGCGTCCAGCGCAGCTTATCGATTCTCAATTGACCCGATATTTTTGAGCTCGATGGAAATGAGGCCGTTGGGCTCGTTGACGAACTCGATATACTCGGAGTTCGAACCCATCTCGGCCGGGAAGCTGATCTCGATGCCCGTGTCGGTACGAATCTTGTGATTGCGCACCGCCGCGCGTTCGACCTGCTTGCGCTCCACGGGCACACGCTCAGGCACCTTCTCCTCGGTCAGTGCCGCGCGCACGCTCTCCTTGATAACCGGTTCGTCCTCAAAGACCTCATCGACGATATCCCAAGGCGGCAGCTCCTCGTCATCCTCAACCTTCTCGGCAACGGCGGCTTTGACCTTAGCGAGCGCTACAGCCGTGTTGGCGCCGTGCTCTTCAGCGACCTCCTCGACCACGCGCGTCACCGTGTCGATGACCTCCTTACCCGATACGCCCGTGTCACATTGCAGCAGGCCATCGGGAATGAGCATGCGATCCTCGCCGGCAATCTTGCGTTTCTTATCCACATAGCCGATCTCCATGGTGCTTGCACGTACGATTGCATAGCTCGGCACCTTTTGCGAAGGGTTCGGCAGAATGGCATAGTGGCGCGCGATGTCGTTGCGCACCTCCCCCTCCTCGCGGCCCACTTCGTGCATAAAAGCCTGCTTGGAGCCCAGCAGCATCACGGCAAACCAGCGGGCATCCTCATCGTCGTCAAAATCGGCAACCAGCACGTCGGTGGACTCGGCTTTCTCAGCCTTGGTGAGTTCGGAAGAGATAAACTCCGCAATCTGCTGCGACAGGTCCACGAACTCGCGCTCACCAAAGAAATAGCCCTTGAGCTCACCGCCAAACGCAGAGTTCTCGGCAAACGTGGCGCGCTTGTTATCGGCCGAAGTGCGCGCGCGACGCAGATGTGTGGTCACGAAGTTGCGAACGGTACGGCTCTCGATATCGAGCTCGCGCTGGCTCATGACGTTGACGGCAGAGTCAAAGTCCAGGATATGCAGAATCGCGTGATTGATTTTCATATACGGCATTCCGTTCTAGATTGATTTCGGCACGAATCAGTATAGCGGTCGAGCCCGCCCCAGGCGCTTCGAAGATTGGTGCATCGGGGACAGGTTGCTTGCACCAATGGTTAGCGCAGGAGCTCGGACTGCCAAGCCTCGAGCTGTTCTGCCAAACTCTTGCCGGCAGCGGGCACGTCGATCTGGGGTCGTTTGGGCAACAGTGCGCATTTAAGGATTGCCACGATGGTCTGCGAGACAAAGCGTCGCGTATCCTTGTCAAAGCCTTGCGCAGCCTGGAGCATCACGGGCAGACTCTCACGCAGATTTCCTGCAATATCCGCAAACCGTTCGGCGTCCGTAGCCTCAAACACGGAGAACAACGCATCTACAAAACGCTCGCGCTCGCTAGGCGACACTGTAAGCAGCATCTCGCGAATGGAGCCATCAACGTATCGAGCACCGGCGGACAGGCGCTCACAGTATACGAAGTCGCAACCATCAACCACCCAGCTAAAGGGATTGTGCTGCAGCAGGCTGAACTCGGTGCTCTCAACGATGGCATAGTCCTCTTGTGTCTCGAACATCATGCCGAAGATCGACGACCGAGGTAGCGTCTTGTCGATTCGACCGGAAAGATCGGCAAAGGCGTTGCCGTTCAGAAACTCCTCGACGAACCCTGGACCATCATGAGAATACGCCCGTTCGATTCGCTCACGGGCGACATCGGAGCACATCGCCGCACCGTACACCGCAAGGTTTCCACCCTTGGAATGACCTCCGCACAAAAGCGGCCCGTCGATCGCATCCGCCGCCTCGTCCACATAACGCGCCGCGGATTCCTGGGCCGGCACAGGACACCGGAACGCCATGTTAAAGTCCTCTTTCCAGCCCACAATCGTGCTGTCGGTCCCCCGGAAGGAAAGATAGCTAAACCCCGCCGGAAACCGGAACGCCATGGCTGCAAACTGCTCCGTCGCCACCACATCGCTCACGGCACGATAGCCGCAAACGTGCACGCCGCGGTATCTGGGATTTGCTGCCACGGCCTCCAACAAGGCCCTGCTCCCCTCTGGATCCCACAAGTCGTCAATCATGTCCCGATAGCACTCGGCACGCAGCAGCTCGCGTACGTCTAGGCCCTGCCAGTTCGTCAGCTCCGCCATATCACCCGGCAAACGCAAATAGGACAACCACGCAAAGACCAGGCTGTCCACCGCGCAGAACGGCCGCTCCTCAAACGGATCAAACGCCGTCTGAGCATAGGTCAAAAAATTAGGCGAATCCGACATGGCCCTCCCATCAACTATGGTGTATTGGGATGGTGCATTGGGGTCAGGTTACTTTGCACCAAAAGGCGCCCGGGCCGTGTGGACCCGGGCGCCTTCATTGTAGCTTTTCGCTCTAGCGAGCTTGATTTAGCAGGAGAAATCGACGCTGTCGATGATGTCCTTGAGGGCCTTGGCGGAGACGGTGAGCTCATGCTGCTCGTCATCGTTCAGCGGCACGGGGACGCGGCAGACAACGCCGTCGCGGCCAACGACGGTCGGCATGGAGATGGCAAGATCGGACAGGCCATACTCGCCCACCATGAGCGAGGAGACAGGCAGAACGGTCTGCTCATCGCGCATAACGGCGGTGCAGATGCGCTTGACGGCCATGGCGACGCCATAGTAGGTGGCGTGCTTCTTCTCGATGATGGTGTAGGCGGAGTTCTTGACGTCCTCAGCGATGCGCTTCTCGGCAGCCTTATGCTCCAGGTGGCCGTGAAGCTCACAGAAGGTGTTCAGCGGAACGCCGGCAACCTGAGCGCTGGACCAAGCGACAAACTCGGAGTCACCGTGCTCGCCCATGACATAGGCCTGGACATCGCGCGGGTCAACCTCGACGTGGGCACCAAGCATCTGCTGCAGGCGGCCGGTGTCGAGCACGGTGCCGGAACCGATGACGTGGCCCTCGGGCAGGCCGGACATCTTGATGGCGGCGTAGGTCAGAACATCGACCGGGTTGGAGACGATTAGCAGAATGCCGTCGAAGCCGGACTTCTTAATCTCGGGAATAATGGACTTGAAGATGCTGACGTTCTTGTTGACCAGGTCCAGGCGGGTCTCACCGGGCTTCTGGGCAGCGCCAGCAGTGACAACGATCATGGCGGCGTCGGCGACATCGGAATAATCGCCGGCGTAGATCTTCATCGGCTCGGCAAACGTCATGCCGTGCGCGATATCCAGGGCCTCACCCTCGGCGCGGTTCTTGTCCACGTCGATGAGGACCATCTCGGAGAACAGACCGCTCTGCATCAGTGCGAACGCCGAAGACGAACCGACGAAACCGCACCCGACAATAGCGACCTTCTTCTCGTTAACCATTAGAAACTCCCATCTCTCTCCACAAACAAGCCGCCCGGGAACGACCCGAGCGGCTTGCCGTGATCCCAATACATCCAATCGGGACTTTGATTATGCTCCTATTCGCAGCCAAAAATCGACCGTTTACCGAAATTGTTTGCAGAATTCGTAAAATAACTGCACGAAATCGGTTTCGAGCTATTGACGAGCCGAAATAGCTTTCTAATACAGGCCCGCCTCGCGAATGGCCTCGACAGCCAAAGCGATCTGGTCGGGCGGCAAGACCAGCGCCATGCGCACGTGCCCCTCACCCGAAGGACCAAAGCTCGCGCCCGGCGTCACCACAACGCCGGCCTTCTCCATGAGCTCCTCGCAAAACGCCATGGAATCGGTGCGGCCACCGGGAAGCTTGGCCCACACAAACATAGAGCCATGCGCGTTGGGGCGCTCCCAGCCCAGGCCCTCAAGACCGTCGCACAGGGCATCGCGGCGCTCCTGGTACTTCAGACGCTGCGCCTCGACCTCATCGCGCGGACCGTTCAGGCAGGCGATGGCGGCCTTCTGGATCGGGAAGAACATGCCAAAGTCGATCTGACCGCGCAGCTTGGCAAAGGCCGAGACCACATCCTCGCGACCGACCAAAAAGCCGATGCGGGCACCGGTGACGTTAAACGACTTGGAGAGCGAGAAGAACTCCACGCCCACCTCAAGCGCACCGGGATACTGCAAGAAGCTGCCGCCCGGCTCGCCGTCGAACACGATGTCGGAGTATGCGTTGTCGTGAACGATTAACAGATCATGTTCGCGGGCAAAGGCGATAATCTCCTCGTAGACCTCGGGCGTGCCCACCGAGCCGACCGGGTTCGCAGGCAGCGACACGATCATATACTTGGCACGATCGGCGACCTCGGGGTCGATGCCCGCCACATAGGGCAGGTAATTGTGCTCGACGACCAGTGGATAGTACTCGAGCTTGGCGTCGGCGATCTTGGCGCCCGCCTCAAAGACCGGATAGCACGGATCGGGAACCAGAATGGTGTCACCCGGATCGAGCAGGGCCAGGCCCAAATGGCCCACGCCCTCCTGCGTGCCGTTGCACGACTGCACCATAGACGGCGTAATGCCCGAAACGCCAAAGCGGCGCTCGTAGTAATCGCACACGGCCTGCTTAAGCTCGGGCAGATCGCGCAGGGCATACTTCCACATCTCGGGATCTTGGGCCGCCTGCGTGAGCGCCTCGACCACGTGGTCGTACGGCTTAAAGTCGGGCGTGCCCACGCTCATGTTGTAAATGGTCTTGCCCTGAGCCTTCAGCGCGAGAAGCTTGTTGTTGAGCGAGGCGAAGACCTCCGCGCCAAAGCGGTCGAGACGCTGCGATGCCTGCATGGTGCCACCTTTCGATATAAAAAACGCGGCGCTCCGACAAGAGCGCCGGGCGATACGGGCCATCAGATTGCAAAAGTGTAACGCTTACAACCCCCGTATTGGTTCAATTTAGCCAACCTTAGTCAACTGGATTGAGCGCGTCGATCTGCGCAAGCCACAGACGCGAGCTAGCGTCACTCGGCATACGCCAATCGCCGCGCGGGCTGAGCGTCACCGAGCCCACCTTGGGACCATCGGGCAGACAGCTGCGCTTAAACTGCTGGGCAAAGAAGCGACGGTAGAACGTACGTAGCCACGTGTGGACGGTCTTGGCGTCGTAGACGCCCTCGAAGCTCTTGAGAGCCATGCGGTAGATCTTGCCCGGCTCAAAGCCAAAACGCAGCAGGTAGTAGAGGAAGTAGTCGTGCAACTCGTACGGGCCCACCAAATCCTCGGTCTTCTGCGCAATCTCGCCGTCGCCCGTGGGCGGCAGAAGCTCGGGGGACACCGGCGTATCGAGGATATCGAGCAAGACCTCGGCAATGCGCCCGCCAAAGACATCGGCGGCATAGCGTACCAGATGGCGCACAAGCGTCTTGGGCACGCTCGCGTTGACGGCGTACATGCTCATGTGGTCGCCGTTATAGGTAGCCCAGCCGAGCGCCAGCTCCGACAGGTCGCCCGTGCCAATGACAAAACCGCCAGCCTGGTTGGCCAAATCCATCAGAATCTGCGTACGCTCGCGCGCCTGGCTGTTCTCGTAGGTCACGTCCTGCACGGTCGGATCATGCTCAATGTCCTTGAAGTGCTGCTCCACGGCAGCATGGATCGAGACCTCGCGAAAGCTCACGCCTAGGTCGCGAGCGAGCGACTCGGCATTGGACTTGGTGCGGTGCGTCGTGCCAAAGCCGGGCATGGACACGGCCGTGATACCGGTGCGCGGCAGGCCCAAGGCGTCGAACGCACGCACGGTCACGAGGAGCGCCAGCGTGGAATCGAGGCCGCCCGAAAGGCCGATGACGGCCGCCTTGGTGCCCGTATGGGCAAGGCGGGTCTTGAGGCCGGCGGTCTGCAGGTCGAGGATAGTCTCGCAACGCTCAGCCAGATCACCGTGGTCGGCCGGCACAAAGGGAGCGCGGGGGAAGACTCGGTCGATGTCGAGCGCATCGCGCAGGACAGGTTTTTCGGCCAGTACGCTCTCAAACGAAAACTCAACGGTCGCGGATTCCGGCGCATCGTCGGTGCGCGTCCACGTCGTCGAGCGACGGCGCTCGGCAACCAGGCGGTCAAGGTCAACGTCGGCGATGGCCATATCGCAGGTAAGCAGTTTGGTCGCGGCGAGCTTGGAGCCGTTTTCGTAGACGAGGTTCTCACCCGCAAAGACCATGTCGGTCGTGGACTCGCCCTCGCTCGCGTCCGCGTAGGCATAGGCGCAGTACAGGCGCGCGCTCTGATTGGAGATAAGGCTGCGGCGGTAATCTGCCTTACCGATAATCTCGTCCGAGGCCGACGGGTTGAGAATCACCGTCGCACCGGCAAGCGCCATCTCGGTCGAAGGGGGCGCCGGCACCCACAGGTCCTCGCAGACTTCAACGCCCAGCACCATATCCTCGGCACCCTCATCACAGCAGCGGTAGACAAGCCCCGAACCCAGCGGAACCGGACCCTGACCGGCAAATTCAACCCACACGGGATCCGCAGGCGACGGAGCAAACCAGCGACGCTCATAGAACTCGCCATAGTTGGGCAGATACTTCTTGGCCGTGAGGCCCAAAAGCTCGCCCGCGCAGCACACGGCGGCACAGTTGTAGATATTCTCGGCAACCGCAACGGGAAGACCGATGGTAAAGACGATCGGCAGCTCACGGGTTTCATCGAGGATATGCACCAGAGCAGCCTCGCAGGCATGCAGCAGTGTGCGATTATGGAACAGATCGGCCGCGGTATAGCCAGTCAGATTAAGCTCGGGCAGCACCAGCGCGCGAACGCCGCGCTCGGTAGCCTCGCGAACAGCCGCCAGCGCAACCTCGGCATTGCCCTCGACATCGGCCACGCGAATCCGCGGCGAGGCCGCCGCCACACGCAAAAAGCCATCAGACTGAGAAAGGTGAAGATTCATAAGAATGCTCCCGTGCGTAGACGCCATTCACAACAATTAGCAAGTCCTATTGTAGTTCAACCGCCGGGTGTAACCGCATCCCACCAACTTGGTGAGCAATTGATGAGTTGATGGTATCTGTTAAATGTCACGTACGATTCACATCTGGTGGGTACCCTGATGGCTACACGAAACGAAGTAGATTTACGCCGGGAGGACCCCGTATGACAACCAAGTACACCGACGCGCCGCGCACGCGCGTCATGACGCCGGCATCGCTCAACAACGGCGTGCACGAGAACCATTCCATCGGACAGACCATGGCCATCGCGCCCAAAAAGGGCCTGTTCGATGACATTTCCATTCCCCAGATCATCGCCGGCGCCGCAGCTGCTGCCACGAGCGTCGCGCTTGCCTCCAAGATCGGTATCGCCGGATCGGTGATCGGCGCCGCCGTGAGCTCGGTCATCACCGTTGTGTCCTCGCAGGTCTACCGCCACTTTATCTCTGCGAGCGCCGAAGCAATCAAGGGCACGCATGCCGCTGTCGACTACCCTGCCGGCGCCTACGAGCCCGTTGAGCCCGATGTCGAGGAGCACCTAGGTGGCGCCGCGACCACGCAGGAAATGCGCCAGGTTGCGGGACGCGCGACCACAGCGCGCGTCGCCCCTAACAGCCTGCGCGCCAAGGCCGCGGCAGAGCGCAGCCAGACGCAAAAGAAGGTCATCGTCTTCTCGATCGCCATCGCCATCGTCGCAGTCATCGCCTGCGCTGGCGCCATCCTTATCACTACGGCCGGTAAGGGTCTGGGCGAGCGTCCCGAGTCAATCCTTTCGTCGCGCACGATCGAGAGCGATGCAAATGGCAACACCCAGTCGCAAGATCAGCAGGCACAGGCGGACGGCACGCAAGACAGTTCTACCTCTGCCGATTCGTCCTCGAACACCCAAAACCAATCGCAGGGCACCGATTCCTCTACGGCCAACAGTGGCACGCCGTCCGACACGACCGACTCAAGCCAAACGACTGACGGTTCACAGCCGAACACGGGAGGCCAGACGAGCGACACCACGTCGGGAACGGGTGCAGCAGACAGTAGCAACACCAACAACTCGAGCGGAACCGCGTCCGGCACGGCATCTGACAACTCGAGCCAAGGCACGGCATCGGGCAACTAAGCACATTTGCCTCTCATAGATAACCGACCTATACAACGGGCGCGAATCGAAAGCGGTTCGCGCCCGTTTGCCTTGGGCGCCGCCATGGCGAACGCCATGCGATGGTAAGATGCTTTACATGTGTAAAGAGGAGATTTGCCATGAGCAAGACAATAGTTAGGCCCACGCTTTCGCTGGGCAACCACATCTATCTGTATCGCCTGCTGCGCGATGCGATTGGATGCGGCAAGCAAACATTTATGACGCAGGTCGAGGAGGCGCTCGCCGCTGGCGACATGACCGCTTATGACCTGGGCTTCGAGTCCACGCGCGAGCTGCTCGAGGAGCTCAACGACTGCGTTAAGCTCACCGTCTTTAAGGGCGGCCGCCTGTATGCCACCGTCATCGCCAACGAGGCCTGGGATGCCGCCCTTGCCAAGGGCGAGGACAAGCCCAAGGCAGCCAAGGGAGCCAAGCAGTCCTACAAAAAGAAAAAGCGCGGTGAGAAGGACCTCAAGGCTGTGCGTCCCAAGCACGTTAAGCGTCCCGAGCCCGAGCCCGTGGCCGAAGTCGCTCCGGAGCCCGAGCCCGAGCCCGAGATCGAAGTCGCTATTGAGGTAACGGTAGAAGCCGAAACCGAAATCACCGCCACGACCGATTCCGAAGTCATATCCAAGCAGGAAGCCACTACGGAGCTCAACGAGGCTCCCAAGCCGACACCCGAAGAAGCCGCTAGCCAACCTGAGGCGCCTGCGCTCCAAAACAGCGATGTCTTTGGCGACGAGGCTGAGGACGATCAGCCCGAAGAGCCCACAGAACAGGACGCTGCCGAGGCGGCATCGGAGCCCGAGGCACCGCAGCCTGCCATCTCACTCACGGTCGTCTATGACCCCGAGAACGCCAACGCCGGCATCACCACCATGGCGTCCACTCCTGTCGAGGCAAAGTCGAGCGTCGAGGACGAGAACGCGACGCAGGTTGAGGTTGAAACTGCAGCTGCAGACGCGCCCGCCACCGTGGAGCCCGCAGATTCCACGATCAAGCCGGAAGCGACGCCGGAGCCCGCACCCGTCATCAAATCCGTGCCCACCTCTGCTTGCGAACAAATTCCCGCACCGGCACCGGCTTCGGCACCCGCAGCGGCCCCAGCCCCCGCACCCGCAGCACCGACCATCCCCGAGGACTTCCCCGTCGATTTCGCAACCGAGGTCTTCTGCCCCGGCCCGCTTCTGCACCAGTTGTCGACCTATCTCCCCTACGGCGCCGACACGCTCGGCATTGTCGGCGAGTACTACTGGATCGCCCGCGAGCGCGGTACCATCGAGGCCGCGCGAAACCGCGCAAGCTTCCCCCTGTGCTACACGCAGGCCGGCGAGCGCCGCGAGGTTACCGTGCGCATCCGCCGCAACACCACCGGCGGTCTCGGAGCCGCCTGGGGCATCGACAAGGTCGAAGCCCCGGTCGAGTAAAAAAGGCCTCGGATAGCCAATTGACCATCCGAGGCCTTTTGAATTCAGGCCTTTTAGTTGTCATCGGTGCATATAGACACCAGAGAAGCAAGCTCATCCTCAAGTTGCGGAGCAAAGTATCTAAAAGAAACCTGCGCTCCAGTCGGTATCGACTCAATCATATTCGCAGCATTATCTGAGACTCGGTACGGTGCAGTTTCACCTGTCTTTAAATCCTCTATTGAGCAGACAGCGTCTTCAGCATCAACCGACCTAAGCACGCCTTTTCCTTGTAACATCACATCGGCATGCCCGCCAGCTATTTCTAATGAACCTGAGTCTGTCGCAGTCACTTCTCCGGAACCTCCGCGCGATATCTCTTCCTTTGTTGAACAGCCCACCAATGAAGCCATCAGCACCAAAGACAGGGCTAGACGAATCGCCCTACTTCGAAAAAGTCGTTCCATAAGTCCACGCATAATAGCTCTGATCATACTTCAGGAAGGATAAAGATGAATTCCAGCCGTCCGCTATGCCAATCATCTGCCTTGTCTCTCCAGTTTTCTTACCAGTAAGTGTGGCGTAAGCCTCCGCTGTTACAGAATGGGCTGATCCGTTGTACAAACTCGCATGTAAAACATTCGGTCTATTAGAGTTAATCTCATTTTGAATGCTCGCGATAGCCGGAGAGGAGACAGTGCGGGCGATAAGAGTACTTCCTCTGCTTGCGCAGTAATTTGTAAACCCCGTTGCACAGGTTGATATCGGCGTTCCACCCAAAACAACGCCGGGAACAGTCTGTTCTTCATCGGAAAGAGCATGGGTATTGGTGTAACTCCATATCTGCATATATTGCGAAGGGTCGCTATATAAATTGGCAATGCCATACAGTTCCGCAACGTTCGAAAAAGCTGTCACCATACAAGCATAGTGGGCGGTAAGCCTCTTAATCTCGCTTTCATCATATGACATAAACTGAGAAATGGAACGAAATCCAGATACTGTGTAATCCTGCATTTGAGTTGCGTAAATTACAACATCGTTCCAGCTTGAAGGTTTATTCGATAAAACGACAGGCCGTCCTTCTATGGAAACAGCCGGGATTGTTCTTCCGCAATTTGTTGTTATTGAACCGTCCAAAGATTGCACGCCGAATTCGAATGGATTGATCATTACGACTGGGTTATTGAAAGAATAAGACTCGACACCAAGATCTCCTCCCCGATCCATAGGGCTGACTAAGCCGTCTCCAAAACGATATCCCGTAAGTATTTCATCATCTGAAGCATCTAAAACCAAATAGCCCGCGGCTCTATTGGATGTCACAACCGGAACAATGTAACCAAGCGGGGACCCATCAACATCTACAAAAGGAATAGGGTCAGAAGGCGTATACGAATAGCCGAGGAGTCCCTTTATATATTTATCGGCAAGCTCTTGCGCAATTTCAGAAGTAAATTGTATCTGCTCACCATCAATATTGCCCGTCGAAGCAAAAACCTCTTTCGGACGTGCGGCTAAGGCGACAATTGAAGACGCGACAAGTTGCAGAAAACGACGACGCGAAAGCATATGTTCTTCTTTCTAGAGAAGCGACTTATAAGGTACTCCTATTCTATAATCTTTTTTGTAACGTTACAGCACTGGTTATATTTCAATTCGATTTGCTTATGTCCTTGCAACCCAATGCGTCTTTACGTTTTAAACGGAATTAGAAAATCACTCATAGCAAAAACGGGCTTTAATCCCAAAGAGATAACTTTGATTATGAATCAAACCAGCAGCCAGGGCATAGCTGCAGTGCAATTGCTACAAGAAAGGCCGCCCTTGGTGGCGGCCTTTCTACTTGCTACTAGTCACGCGTCAGCTTGCGGTGAATACGATGCGGCTGGGCTGCGTCCTCGCCCAGGCGCTCGATGCGGTTGGCCTGATAGGCCTCAAAGTTGCCCTCAAACCAATACCAGTTGCCCGAATTCTCGTCGGTGCCCTCCCACGCCAGGATGTGCGTGGCAACGCGGTCCAGGAACATACGGTCGTGGCTAATGACCACCGAACAGCCCGGGAACTCGAGCAGCGCCGCCTCGAGCGAGGACAGCGTCTCGACGTCGAGGTCGTTCGTGGGCTCGTCGAGGAGCAGCAGGTTGCCGCCCTGCTTGAGCGTAAGCGCCAAGTTCAGACGGTTGCGCTCGCCACCGGAGAGTACGCCAGCGCGCTTCTGCTGGTCCTGGCCCTTAAAGCCAAAGCTCGCCACGTACGCACGGCTCGGGACCTCGGTCTCGCCGACCATCATGTGGTCCAGGCCGTCCGAGACGACCTCCCACAGATTCTTATCGGGGTCGATGCCGGAACGGTTCTGGTCGACGTAGGAGATCTTGACGGTCTCGCCTACCTCGAGCTCGCCCGAAGTCAGCGGCTCCAGGCCAACGATGGTCTTGAAGAGCGTAGTCTTGCCCACGCCGTTGGGGCCGATGACGCCCACGATGCCGTTGCGCGGCAGGGTGAATGATAGGTCGTCGATGAGCACACGGCCATCGAACTCCTTGTGCAGGTGATGGGCCTCGAGCACCTTGTTGCCCAAACGCGGGCCCACGGGGATGCGGATGTCGGTCCAGTCGAGTTTCTGGCTTGCGCGGGCCTCGGCCTCCATCTCCTCGTAGCGAGCCAGACGGGCCTTGTTCTTGGCCTGGCGAGCCTTGGGCGAGCTGCGTACCCACTCGAGCTCGGCCTCCATGCGCTTGGCGAGCTTGGCGTCACGGTTGCCCTGCGCCTCGATACGGGCGGCCTTGGTCTCCAGATACGTGGAGTAGTTGCCCTTGTAGGGATAGAGGTGACCGCGGTCGACCTCGCAGATCCACTCGGCAACGTTATCCAGGAAGTAGCGATCGTGCGTGACGGCCAGAACGGCGCCCTGGTAGTTGTGCAGGAAGTGCTCGAGCCACAGGATCGACTCGGCGTCCAGGTGGTTCGTGGGCTCGTCGAGCAGCAGCAGGTCGGGAGCCTCGAGCAGCAGCTTGCACAGGGCCACGCGGCGGCGCTCGCCGCCGGAAAGCACGTTGACCGGCATGTCGGAATCGGGCAGCTGCAGGGCGTCCATGGCCTGGCCGAGCTTGGAATCGATATCCCAGCCGTCGGCGGCGTCGATCTCGTCCTGGAGCTTGCCCATCTCGGCCATGAGGGCGTCCATGTCACAATCCGGGTCGCACATCTCCTCGCCGATCTTGTTAAAGCGATCGACCTTGGCAATCATGTCACCAAATGCCATGCGCACGTTCTCGATGACGGTCTTGTCGTCGTCGAGCGGCGGCTCCTGCTGCAGGATACCCACGGTGTAGCCAGGGGTGAGCCTGGCATCGCCGTTGGAGACCTCCTCGATGCCGGCCATGATCTTGAGCAGGGTCGACTTGCCCATACCGTTGGGGCCCACGACGCCGATCTTGGCACCGGGGTAGAAGCTCAGGGTCACGTCGTCAAGGATTACCTTGTCGCCATGGGCCTTGCGAGCCTGATGCATCTGGTAGATAAACTCCGCCATTTGTCTGTTTTATCCTTTCTACCTGCCGTTTCCATATTCTTGTTTCGCTTTAGTGGAAACGAAATGAGGAAACCGGCTCTGAAGCTTAACGAAAAAGGGGCATGGTTGCCCACACCCCCTAATACTACCTGGGAAAAGTCCCCCGGAACACACTATGAACTGCGTACGCTAGTTTTCCGCAACCTTAACGAGCGGCTCGCTGCGATTTACGCCACAGCAGATACGAGTAGACGTAGACGGCTCCGACCGAACCAAACGCCAGCACCGCAATCACCGCGGCGACGACTTCACTCGAAAGCACGCTACCCGCCACGCCCATCACAATCAGGCCAAAGCCCAGCACCATAAAGCAGGCACCGCCAAAGCGCTGCGTACGGCGCCAGTTCTCGGGATCGGCAAGCGCCCAAGGCG
The DNA here is from genome assembly GCA_902482035.1 of uncultured Collinsella sp. GTDB lineage: Bacteria > Actinomycetota > Coriobacteriia > Coriobacteriales > Coriobacteriaceae > Collinsella. Next base: position 31,641 of record CABSYW010000007.1, read on the forward strand.
TCTTGATACCAAGCGTATAGTTCTGCTTCACACGCGGCAAGTAGTTGCCTACGCCGATGAACAGCAAACCGACAGCACCGGAAATCAGCACGTTGACCGAACCGACCGCCGGCACCACGCCCCAGACCGTAAGCTCTCCCAGCCAGCTTATAGCGCACATGAACAAGGTGAAGGCGATTACGAAGCCCTGATAGAACTTGCCCGAGGTTCGATATGCCTCGCCTTTGGGATCGATGCGCGGCACCACGCAGAACATTGCGAGAAGCGCCAGAGGCAGCACGCCGAGCGCGGAGGCCATCCAGCTAGGACCCCAACCGTCGACAGCGCCGTTCGCGCCCCAGTGCGTGGGAATCTGCGCAGGCAAGCTCGGCATCACCCAGAGATGCGCGGCAACATTAATAGCGCAGACCACAACAAGCATGGCCCACACGCGCGACGATACCCCCGTGGCGTGAATGCCCTTGTTTTCATTATTCATTCTTATCACCTTCCGTGTTTGTAAAGCCCATAAACCAACCGATCAAGTCCTGCATGACGGTGGTGTTTAAGCTGTAAACGATGTTTTGGCCATGACGTTCGTCAGTCACCAACCCGGCGTTTTTGAGCGTCGCCAAGTGATGGCTCAATGACGGCTTGCTGATGTCAAAATGCTCGGCAAGCTCCCCGGCCGTGCGATTGCCCTCGCGCAGCAGTTCCAAAATGTGACGCCGTGTAGGATCGGCCAGCGCCTTAAAACCCTCTCCCGGCATAAGACCTCCTCTCATCATCTCTCATGACGCGCAAACTATACTCGATATTTAGATGTTTGTCTAACTATCTAATCTAACACTCAAAAAAAAATAGCCGCCATCGCGTAATGCGAAGACGGCCACTTCTCACGCCATATACGTGTTTCGGAGTTGGCCAACCCGCTGCAACGGGTGCCATCTGCTTCAATCTTATGCGAATCCCGATCCCATTTCAACAAACCCCAAGGGCTCAAATGAAATCGCGATAATACCTATAATGACGATAGCTAAAACACGATTCGCTTCCCCATCGGAGGATGTCTATGACCGAAAACGCTACTGCTCTCGTCGAGACGCGCGATACCAAGCTCGAAATCATCATGGGCCGCGAGGCACTCGACAAGCTCGCCGATGCTACGGTGCTAGTGCTCGGCTGCGGAGGCGTGGGCTCCAACTGCTGCGAGGCACTCGCCCGCGGCGGCATCGGTCATTTCGTCATTCTGGACAAGGACATCATCACGCCCAGCAATATCAATCGCCAGGCCATCGCCTTTCACAGCACCGTCGGCAAGCGCAAGGTTGACGTGATGGAAGCCATGATCCACGACATCAATCCCGCCGCTGCCGTCATCAAGCGAACTGAATACTTGCTGAGCGACAACATCGATGATTTCTTCGCGAGCGTTTTGGAGCAGACGGACGGCAAGCTCGACTACGTCGTCGACGCCATCGACACCATCTCGGCCAAGCTCACCATTGCCAAATATGCTCAGGACCACGACATTCGTTTGGTTAGCTCCATGGGCGGGGCCAACAAGCTCCATCCCGAGTGCCTCCGCTTTGCCGACATTTTCGATACGGTACGTGACCCCATGAGCCGCATCATGCGCAAAGAATGCAAGAAGCGCGGAATCAAGAGCCTGCATGTACTGTTTAGCTGCGAGGAATCGGTTAAAACACAGCCCCGCGACCCTTCCAACATCCACGAGCGCACCGAGCTGGGAACCGCCAGCTTTATGCCGCCCATCATGGGCCAGATGATTGCCGGCGAGGTTATCCGCCAGATCAGCGGCCGCGGCACTGAGCGCGTACGCTCCGATGGCCAACGTCTGGACTAGCGGAGCGCACCGAGATGGAGCCCCAGTTATTTGATGCACACTGCCATCTTGATTTAATGGCTCACCCGGACGCCGTTGCCGATGAGGCGACGGCGCTGGGCTTGGGTCTATTTGACTGCGGCGTCAATCCGCGCGACTTTTCGGCCGCAAACGAGCGCGCCTGTCGCCAACCAGGCATCATCGCCGGCGTTGGGCTTCACCCCTGGTGGCTCGCCGATGGCCACTGCGGTTTTGTCGAAGTCAATCTGCTTTGCGAAGTTGCTGCCCAAGAACGCTACATCGGCGAAGTCGGACTCGACTTTTCCGCGCGCTTTGCTGGAAGTGAGCCGCTACAAATACAGGCACTTAACCGGCTCTGCGATGCGCTCGTGCAGCATCCTCTTACCGGGCGCGTGATATCAATTCACGCCGTTCGTTCGGCAGGAGCCGTACTGGACGTCCTCGAATCGCATGGACTACTCATCCCAAACCCCGACTCCCCCGTTATCATCTTCCACTGGTTTAGCGGTACTTCGGACGAACTCGCCCGCGCGCGAAACGTAGGCTGCTATTTTTCCGTGAACGAGCGTATGCTCGCCGCCAAACGCGGTCGCGAATACGCACGACAGATTCCACTCGACCGTCTACTGCTCGAGACCGATGCGCCGGCCGAGCCAAACACAGAAACAAGCGCGCAGTCGCTCATCAGATCGCTCACAAGGACCTCAGAACGCATCGCCTCGCTCAAAAACTGCGACGCAAAACACATTGAGTCGGCAGTTTTAGCAAATGCGCACTCTGTTTTTGGCCTTAGCTAAACCCTGTGGGCAAAAAATGCCAAGGGGCATGCGAATCGCACAACGCAGCCCCTATTGGAAGGCAGTACAATTCGGCAGCATCACACCAATTCGTGCATGAGATCACGGTTGCGTGCATACAATTCGTCAAAGATATGACGACGCGACGCATACAACCCGTGGGCAGCCATATCGGGCACGATTGTTTGCGCAACGCCAAGGACTTGAGCGAGTTCATCCCATGATGCATAGGCGCCACCTGCGAGAGCTGCCATGATGGCATCACCGAAGCATGCACCCACCGTAACCTTGGCAACCGAGACCTCGCGCCCGCATACGTCGGCGATAGCCTGCATCCAAACTGGATTCTTGGTTCCACCTCCGACAAGCATAATGCGCCCAATTGGCAGTCCATGCTCTCGCTCGATAATGTCGACATGGGATGCAACGGTATACGCGACGCCTTCCAAGGCGGCGCGAACCATATGGGCTCGCGTATGCCTTCCGGTCAGGCCAAAGAAGACGCCACGCGCCTCGGGATCGTTGAGCGGAGTACGCTCCCCCGCAAAGTACGGCAGACACAGGAGCCCATCGGCACCCGGCGCCACGTCGGCGGCATCATGCGCCATAACCGAATATGCATCGGGGCCACCGTGGTCCTCGGCCTCCACGGCATCGCGATACAGCTCTTGGCGCAGCCACGATGTGAGCGCACCCGCCGTATTGGTCCCCGCGCAGATCCCGTAAGTTCCGGGAATGATAAACGTCCCTGGCCACAGGCGGGCATCATCGATCATATGATCAGCTAGGTAGATGAAATACGCCGTACTCCCCAACTGAACCATCATATCGCCGGGACGGAATACACCCGTCGAAATGGCCTCGGCACCAGAGTCGCCCGTTCCCACTAAGACAGGTGTCCCTGCCGCGAGCCCCGTCGCCTCGGCCGCACGCCGCGTAATCACCCCGGCAATATCGATAGCCGACATTACCTCCGCCATCTGGTCAGGCCGGCAGAAACGAGCACATTCCCGAGCATCAACCTTCCAGGTGTAGCGGTCGTATAGGGGAAGAAAATCCTCCGCCAAATAACGGTCCACCGTAAAACGCCCCGTCAACTTTGCGCACAAAAACGATGACGCCGTCAGGAACTTCGCGGCACGTTCGTGCACATCGGGCATATTCTCCTTAAACCACAAGATCTTGGGAGCAATATCTGACGAACAGGGATCGTGCCCGAAAAGCTCGCGTGCGCGATCTGACCCATATTCGGAAAGGAGCTCGTCAATCTGCGGCTTCGACCGCGCATCGACTCCATACAAAATCGCGGGCGCCAGCGCGTTGCACTCGGTATCAGCCGGCACGCAGTCGCAACCCAATGCGGAAAGGCCCACGCATCCAATCTGCGCCGCATTAACCCCCGATCGCGCCACCAACTCGCGCGACAAGCGGCAAAAATCGCCCCACCAAACTGCCTCCGCATCATGCTGGTACCATCCGTCACACGGGTTGTCCGTCTCGTGTCCACAAGAGGCTTGGCAAACGATGTTGCATCGATCATCGATTAAAACGCCTTTAGAGGCGCTTGTCCCAATATCAATACCCAGATAGAACGCCATGAGCGCCTACTCCCCTCGCGCCGTACGAGCGGCAGCCATAAAACGAACCACCCGCTCAACATCGACCGGGGCATCCAGCTTTCCGTCGCACTTTAAGCACGTGCCGACAAACGCACCATCGTAGTGAGCGAATACGTCAGCCACGGTATTTTCGCGACAACCGGTGCCACATACCACAGGTACTTCGCCAACACGCTCGCGGACTTCATCGGCAAGCTCGCCCGAAGCGCCACGACCGGCAGCCGAACCGCCGATGACCATTGCATCCGGAAGGCAATTAAAGAGAAGTGAATCGGCAATGTCCGCAGTCGTGCGGTCGTTGAGATAAACCTCCCCCTCGCTCGTGATGAAGTGAAAAAGCTTGAGGTCGTCCAAGCGCAGCGCCGCCTTGCGACGCATGGTGTGAGCGAAATCTCGGTTAATCAGCCCAAGATCACCGGCCCAGGCACCGCAAAAATTGCAGCGTGTGAACTGCGCGTCGACGGCAGCGCACAGCTCGATTGTGGCATCACCATCGTAAATAGCCTCAGCTCCCCAAGGGGTCGACAGATCATGGGATAGAGCCCCGATTACATAGCCCATCGATGCAAGGGTTGAGGGAGAAACGTGCTGCTCATAGGGCATCGAGAGCTCATTGGTAATCAAAATGCCATCGACACCGCCCTGCTGCAACGCCTCGAGATCGCGCTTGGCGGCTTCCACGACCTGCGACACGCTTCCGCCCGGGTAATACAGTGGATCGCCCGGCAGAGGATGCAGGTGCAGCATTCCGATAACCGGCTTTTCGGTCTTGAACATCGAGGTTAGAAACGACATAACGTGCTCCTTCATAGAGTTATTGCAGGGACGTTACTCCCCCAGCACCTCGACGTACACTTTTCGCTTCTGCGGACCGTCAAACTCCGCAAGATAGATGTTCTGGGCACTTCCGCACACGATGTGGCCATCTTGGACGGGAAAGAAGCAACTGTTTCCACAAATCATGCTCTTGATATGCCCACAGGAGTTGTTGCCGGTGGCTCCATAGCTCGGCAGGAAGTGTGCATGCGCATAGGGGGCATCGAGTGGGGCGATGCGATCAAGCGTCTCCATAAGATCCGTCTCCACGCAGGGCAGCCCCTCGTTTACCACGATTCCACAGGTCGTATGCAACAAAATAATCGCTGCCAAGCCATTGGTCACCGAGCTGCGTTCGATGGCAGCGTGCACGTCTTCGGTAATATCGATGAACTGGTCCGGAGCAGTCGATAGATAGTTCAATGTCTCGAGCGTCACCATGTTTACTCATCCCCTTCAAGAAAACGCAGGGCATTACCCCAGTAGAGCCTTTCTCGCGCATCATCGCGCATGGGCACGGTATCGAGCGCCCGCTTGAGTTTGAATGCACGGAAGCGCGGCGTATTGCTGGCGAACATCACTTGGTGCGATAGCGCGCGCTCATACCACAGCGGCCCCATATCGACCGTGAAAAGACGCTGCATCATCTCCTCGGGCGAATCGATGTAAGTGATAGAGGTGTCCGTGTAGCAGTTGGGATACTTGAGCAGCATCGCCACGGTCTCGCGTACCCAGGGCCAGCCAAAGTGAGTCAAACTAAAGCGCACATTTGGATGCGTTGCGATTGTGTGCTCAAATGCAAGCGGGTTACTGCGCGAGAGCTCTGCGCCAGGCTCCCAAGACATACCGGCATGGAAAACCACCGGCTTGTTATAGCGCTCGCACAGCTCGTAAAGCGGCTCGGCCACAGCATCATCGGGGGCAAAACCCTGCTTTGCAGGATGCAGGCAAAGCCCCTTTGCCCCCAACTCGGTAAAGGCGCGCTCCAGTTCGTCTGCGGCACCGCTCACCTGCGGGTCTACGCTCGCAAATCCCCACAGACGATCGGGATGCGCGGCAACCAGCATGGCAATCTGGTCATTGGTGCCAAAGTGCCCTCCGCATGCCGTGGTTACATCGAGCGGCATGAGCACGCTCTTCTGCACGTCACAGATATCCATCTCGACTTGAAGCTCATCCCAATCCATGGGGCCCATATGCCCCATACCAAATTCTCGTGACCAAAAACCGAATCCATCAGGCTCATCACCCGGCGTACAGATCTCGCCGTAGAGCATAGGATGGACCAACATGTCGATAACCATTTCATACTCCTTTCCAGGCATTTGACCCTAGTACGGCTCAAACGAACCAATCACTCGGGACGACAGCTCAGCGCCCGCCTTCATACACGCCGGAATATCAAGGCCATCGATCACGCCCTTGGTAAACCCGGCAATATACGAGTCGCCGGCACCCACGGTATTAACGACCTTCTCCGCCGGTACGATCCCGCACTCATAGAAGCGCTCACCGTCATAGGCAATGCTCCCCTTCTCGCCAAGCGTGGCAACCGCAACGCGCGGTCCCAATTCCTGCACATGGCGTACCCAGTCCCGCAGCTCCGGAGTGTCCTCTTCAAACGACATGAACGCATAGTCTACGTAAGGAAAATGAGCCTCGCATGCATATTCGGGATCCTGGCTGAACACCGAGAAGTCCATAACCACCGTCTTGCCCGCATCATGCCATTCGGGCAGGAGGTCCAAACAATTGCCAAACAGGTCGGTATGAATGATGTCATGCTCTAGGATAAACGCCCGGTCATCTTCATTCGGACGATATGTCTCCATTACGCCATCGATTGCCTCGAGATGCACGCGATCGACGCCGTCTTTCAATGCCATGAGCATCACCGAGGTGTCGCCATCCTCCACCCGCAGATGTGAGATATCGAGCCCCTCAGCGGCCAGCGCCTCTCTCATCTTGTCTCCGTACTCGTCCTTGCCGACAACCGACACGGCGGATACCGAAACGCCCATTCGTGCAAGATGGATACCCCAGTCAATGCCATTACCAGTCGGATAGAACACGCCGATGTTTTGATAGACGTCCGCACAGCAAAAACCAGCCGCGCACGCTTTAATACCCATGGTCTTCTCCAATGTTCAAAAGGGGACCCACCACATGGCGAGCCCCCTTTTCGCGTTTCGCTTATTGTTTTGCATCGGCCGTCCAAGGCCTCATAGCCAGACCGCCGTACGCTTTCTTAAGCTATTCGACGATTGGTGCTCCGTGGCCCCAAGAACCTTCCATGCCGCACACGGTCGAGGCAAACCCGGCAGCAAAGTCGAGCGCGCGCTCGATGGCCTCGGCGCCATCCTCACCGCGCTTGGCGGAATCGAGATAGCACATCAAAAACGAGGTGAGGAACGAGTCGCCCGCCCCCATGGTGTCCTTCATGTCCGTTACCGGTTTAGCCAGCTGGCGGTAATAACGCTCGCCGTCGTAAGCAATGCAGCCCTCGGCGCCCGCCGTAGCCGACACAAAACGCGGACCCAGGCCCTTCACCCATGCCAGACGCTCGCGAATCTCGTCCTCACTCGCGGCATCCGCCGCACTAAAGAAAGCGAAATCGACGTAGGGCGCAATCTGCTCGTAGTACTCGTCGGTGGAGTCGTCCGAAAAGTCAAAAGAGACCGTGACGCCCGCAGCCTTCAGCTTGGGCAGCTCGCGCTCGGTAAAGCAATAGTTGCCCGAATGAACCACATCGAACTGCTTCATGTACGAAAGGTCAAAGCGATCGAGGACATAGCGCGCATCGCCACGGATACCGCCCTCGTTGGAGCCGAGGAAGACACGGTCACCGTCAACGACGGTCACGCGAGCCGCTCCGTTCTCGCCAATCATCTGCTCGCACTTGTCAAGCTCGATACCTTCATCCTCGAGGCTTGCAATGACATGCTCGGCAGCGGCGTCATTGCCAAAAATGCCCATGTATGCGGAGCGTGCGGCACCGCATTTCTTGGCATAAACGGCGAAGTTCACCGCATTGCCGCCGGGATACATGGTGTGGATATGCTCGTAGCGATCGACGACGTTGTCGCCAAATCCGAGCGCGTTAACGTTAAATGCCATGGCCTTTGCCCCTTCTAGTACTCGACAACACCCATATAGCGACGGAAATCGGGATCGTGATCAAACACCTTGCCGCGTGCAGCACGCAGCTCGCAGTTCATGGCGTAGAACAGCACCGGGTCCAGATAGGCACGGACGCTCGCCGGCACGGCTTCCATACCGTACTCCTTGGCATCGAGCACCATCAGCGTATCGGTATGCGTCTTAAGGAACGCCAGGGCGCGCTCGTCCATAGCACGGCACTCGCTGGAGCCCATCTGCAGGAAGTAAAAAACGCCATCCTGAGTAGCCTCGAAGGGGCCGTGGAAGTACTCGGCAGAGTGGATGTAGCTGCAGTGCTGCCACTGCATCTCCATAAGAGAGCAGATAGCGAAACCGTAGGTCTGGCTAAAGTTGGGACCACTGCCCAGAATATAGAAGAACTCGTGCTCCTGGCAAAGCTTGGCAAAGCGATCGCCCAGCTCGGCATTTACCTTCTCACGTGCCGGAGGAAGAATCTTATCCATCTCGGCGATACCGGCATACATATCGGCAAGATCGGCGTAGCCCTCCTGCTGATCGAGCAGCTCGGCCGCAAGCGACAGCGAAATGCCAGCGGGGACCTCGGCCTGCGGCACGCCCTCGCCCCACGGGTAGACCCACGTGGTCCACTTGCCGGAGTCAATCTTGGATCCAGCGTTGTCGGTCTGGGCGATCACCGTAGCGCCGGCAGCAAGGGCAATCTCACAGCCCTCGACGACCTCGGGGGTGTTGCCACTATGGCTGCAAGCAATGACCAGGGACTTCTCGCCCAGACGACGCGGACGCATGATATCGAACTCGCGAGCCGTATAGATATACGAAGTGAAGGTGGTTGCCTCGCGCTGCAGAAGCTCATGAGCCGGGATCAAATCGATCATGGAGCCGCCGCAAGCAATCCAGTAGACGCTGTCGAACTTGCCCTTCTCGGCAATTGCCTCTTTGATCAGATCGTGTGCGTTCATATCCAGTTCCTTTCTTGTTTGGCCGCAATCAATGACGTTGGTTGCGTGGCCGATAGTTGTTTTAGTCAATCAGATATTTCTCGAATGCGGCCATGTTCTTGGCATCTGCCGCCGCCGGGTCATCGTAGTAACGACCGTCCGTGATCTCCTGGCCCAGCATGCCGTCGAAACCATGGGCGTTGAGTGTGGCAACGAAGGCGTCCATATCGTGCTTGCCATCGCCCCACACCAGATGGCCATACGGGTCACCGTCGATAAAGTGCATCTCGTGAATTGCCCCATCACCAAAGGTGGCAAACCAGTCCTCGAGCGTCTCGCCAGCAACGCCCATCGCGGTTGTATCAACCATGGGCTGTAAGTACGGGCTCGCGACCTCGTCAATCATGCGCTTCGCATCGGAAACCGTCGTCACAAGGTTGCTCTCCTCGGGACGCAGGCTTTCCATCGTAAGCACCAGACCGTGCTCGCCGGCATACTCCGCCAGAATGGACAAGTGCTCGCGGCTGCGCTTCCAGGCTTCCTCGCGGTCCTCGTCCCAGTCGCCCCAGCCAGAGTTGATGGACATACGGTCGCACCCAAGTACCTCGGCAAGCTCAATGCCGTGCTTAAAGTACGCCAGGCTGCGCTGTTCATGCAGCGGTTTGCGTGCGCAGTACTGCCAAGGATAGACAACGTTCTCGGGGCACAGAGTACGATACCTAAGCCCACGGTCTGCAGCCTTTTTCGCCAGGACCTCAGCCTCAAAGTAGCCCGTGTGGTCGAGCGTCACATGCGGCTCTGCGCACCACAGCTCAATGGACTCAAAGCCCAAACGCTGCTGCACATCAAGGAAGTAATCGAGCGACCACATGATGTAGTGGATATTCATGCCCGCAATCTGCTCGCGGCGCAGCGTCGGTTTGGATTCAGACATCTTATGCCTCCTTATTTCGATCGAACACGATCTGTCCGTCCGACATCGTCATATCAACCGCAAGATCGCGTGCGTCGCGATAATCGAGGTCGAACACATCCCGATCGAGCACGCAGATATCGGCAAGCTTGCCAACCTCAAGCGTACCCAGCTCGTCTTCGCGCATCAGATCGTACGCGCCCCCGGCAGTCCAAGCGCGCAAGAGCTCGACAAGCGTCAGCGTGTTGACCTCATTCACGGGCAGTCCGTCGGCGAAAAATCCGCCGCACGCGCTGTAGATTGACTCGCCCAGGCTCGGAATCAGCAGCGGCAAATCCGTTCCACAGCACACTGTGCATCCGGAATCTTCCATGCCGCGGCGATTCCAGCTGTGCAAAAGTCGCGTCTCGCCAATTTGTCGACGCATCATCGACAGGCAATCCTCGCGTCGGTCCAGCGTCAGAATCTGCGGATAGACCTCGCAAATTCCACCTAACTTGCCAAACTCGACAAGATCGGTCGGGTCAGAGTTCTCGAGATCGGTAATCGCATGGCGGCGAAGCATCCGTCCATGCTCGTCTCGAGGCAGCGAGGCATAGAGCGCCACGGTGCGACGAACGGCGCCATCGCCCTGGCAATGCAAGGAATATCGGAATCCGTCAGCATCAATTGCACGCAGCTCGTTCTCAATCAGATCCCACTCTGGCTCCTCGATGACCGTCTTGCCGGCAGCGCCCGCATCGGCCAAGTCCTCATAGGGTTCTATCATCTCGGCAAGCCCCGCCCATACGCCGCGATCGGTCATACGGTTGAAGCCAGAAAAACGAACGAACGGTCCCCGGAAGCGCTCTCGCGCCTCGCGGGCATAAGCCAGATTTGCACCGGCGCCCACCGGCTGCGACATCATAGAGACGCGAACCGTCAGCTCACCAGATTCCTCACGGCGAGCCATTTCGTCGGCAAAGCCGTAGTAGTCATCAAACGCCATCTCCTTGATGGCGGTAACGCCGCGCTCGTTAAGCATGTTCATGTAGTCCGAATACCCGGCACGCACCTCAGGCAGCGCGAGGAAATCGCTCATCATGCGCCAGATCTTCTCGGCATAGCACGCCTGGGGCGTAAAGCCGTATCGCGCACTGGCGGCAGCGTTGAGAACGCAGGTCTCCGCTCCCGGTGTAAAGCAGACGACGGGGATATCGCCAAAACAATCGTCAAGCACAGCTGCCGTATTTGCGTTCTCGGCATCCGATGCCAACGTTTCGGGTAGGTTGTGGCCAAAAGCCGCCGCGCAATCCGGATGACCTTCTTTCCATGCACGCAAGAGCGACACGGCCTCTTTGGCATCAGCGACGCCGGACAGATCAGACCCCAACGTCCGCAGCGCCCAACCTGTATAGAAGGTATGCACATCGATCAAGCCAGGCATGACAGTGCGGTCGCCCAGGTCAACTACCTCGTCCGCCTGGGTCAAATACGAAGCTACCTCACACTTGGTGCCAACAGCCTCAATTCGATTACCACGGACCGCTACGAAACCTTCAAACGGCAGGTCCCCCGTACCGGTAAAGACGCTCTTAGACGTCAGGACCGTCAAACGATCAGACATCACAACCACCTACACCGGAAGCATGCCAGAGATTGCCGTTACGATCAGGCCAAAGACGACCATGAAGATGAAGAACTTCCAAATGGTCTTCCACCATTGGCCAAACGAAATCTTAGCCACGGCAAGGCCGGCGACCGTCATACCCGCCACGGGGCTGATGGTGTTGATGGTCTGGTTGGCAAACTGGAGCGCGGTGACGGCCGCCTCGGGATTGAGGCCCATGAGCTCGGTCAGGGGGCCCATAACGGGCATGGTGAGCGCTGCCAGGCCAGAACTCGAGGGAACCAGCAAAGAGAGCAGGCCAAGGACGACATACATAAACGTGGTGTAGACGGCGGCGGGTGCACCGGCGAGCGCGGTAGCGAGCGCCTGGAGGATGGTGTCGATGATCATGCCGCCCTCGGCGATGACCAGAATACCGCGAGCGATACCGATAACGACGGCAGCGTACGCAAAGTCGGCGAGACCCTTAACGAACTCCTCTGCTATCGTCTGCTGGTCAAGGCCGCCCAGGATACCGGCAAGCAAGCCCATGCCAAGGAACACGGCGGAAATCTGATTCATGTACCAGCCCTGGGTAACAAGACCCCAGACGATAATGCCCATACCGCAAGCAAAATCGATAAGCACGAGCTTCTGACGGATCGTGAACTCTTCCTCGATGGAGGCATCGGTCACGGAAAACTCGATACGCTTGAGCTTATCGTCCTCGTACACAATGGACGACTCCGGGTTTTTCTTGACGCGCATGGCGTAGCGCATGGCCCATGCGATACCGACGGCAGTGAAGATGACCCAAGAAACGGCGCGCAGCCACAGTTGCGGATTACCCTCGATGCCAATGATGCCTTGGGCGATCAAAACATTAAACGGGTCGATGGTCGAAGCACAATATCCCAGGTTAGGACCAAGGAAGCAGATGATGAATGCCGTCATCGAGTCATAACCGATACCCATCATGATGGGAATGAAGATGGCATAGAACGGCAGGGCTTCCTCAGACATACCAAACGTAGTGCCGCAAATGGACAGCAACGTCATCGTGATGGGAATGATGAGGATGTCCTTGTTCTTGAGTTTTTTAATCACACGGCTCATGCCGGCATTCAAAGCGTTGGTCTTGGTGATGATCGCGAACGATCCGCCAATCAATAAGACGAACGCAACGACGTCGGCAGCCTCTTGGATACCCTTGGTGGGCGCTTGCAGAACCGCGAAGATATCCTGGCCCAGATTGATGGTCTCGCCGGTCTCGGAATCGGTGTAGTTCTTATCGACCTGTTCATAGGTTCCAGCAACGGCGACTTCACGCTCGCCCGCTGCTGTCGAAATCGTCTTGCGCTGATACTGACCAGAGGGAACGATCCAAGTCAGGACCGCAAAGACAACGATCAGCAAAAACATGATCGTATAGACATGCGGTAATTTGAACTTAAAACGTCTGTTTGTCTTCTTCGCCTTCGTATCTGACATAGATACCTCCAAAGAACTCGAGACTGCATCGCATCTCGCTTCAACGTTTGCACAATGCAAACGTTCTATGACGTCCCATAGATTACCAGCAGCTTTTTCCTTCATCAAGATAATTTCAAACTGATTGCCACAACGCGGTTGAACGGTTGCGTTTGCGCCGTGAACGGTATGGAAACGCCCGGCGAGATGATCCACCGGGCGTTTCCATTCGCAATGTCCTAGATGTCAAAAACGTAGCGAGACCCAACGATTCGCTGACGACCGATGATAAACGGCCGCCGCTGCTCATCGAAAAAGAAGGCTTCCATATAAAACAAGGGTTCGCCAACGGGAACTGCCAACAGTCGAGCGGCCTCGGGCGACGCGCACGCGATCTCGAGCGTGCACGGGTCGGTAAACGCGGGCGTGCGGCCCGTCCGGTTGCGCACGAACTCAAAAATGGATTGGTTAGATAGAGGTGCCGTTGATAGATAAGCGTTGTCCTCGTAAACGTATATGTTGTTCTCGAGCATGACGGGGACGCCATCGGCAGTACGCACACGCTCAACGCAAATCAAATCAGTTCCAACGGGAACACCAAAGAACTGCGCTTCGGTGGAATCCGCCGGCAGTATCTTTCTCGAAATGACGCACGCCCCCGGCTCCATTCCGTTAACGCGGCATGCGTCCGAAAAACTCTGGACGTCATCCTTCTGGCGAATCTTGCGCTTAAGCTTGGGGGCATTGACGAACGTGCCTTTCCCCTGTCGCTTCGTTAGATAGCCCTGCTGGACGAGCTCCTCAATAGCGCGTCGCACGGTAACGCGGCCAACTTTATAGCTCTCAGCCAATTCGAATTCGTTGGGTATCCGCGCCCCTGCCTTGTAGGCGCCGGAGTTGATTTCGTTTTTAATGATATCGATAACCTGTTGGTACAGCGGGATCGCTGCTTTACCGTCAGTTAGCCCTTCAGTCGGTGGCATATACCCTCTCCCAGCACAATTAAGTCTAAAGCGGGCTCAGGGGCATTCAACAAGCCCCTGAGCCCGCATTAGCATAAAGTATGCTTGCTGCCGCACCAAAATGTTGGCTATTTACTCATCAGACCCGAAAAACGCGTAACTGCCGCACTCCTAAGAAAGCGTGAGCAGCTCCGGCAGCTGGTCGATAATCTTGTCCGCGGCATCCTGGCTAAAGCCAAAGCGCTCCTCGCGCTTGGCAATAACCGTCAGGCCGGCTCGCTTACCCGCGGTAATGCCCGGAACGGAATCCTCAACGCAGCAGCAGCGATTCGCGGGCAGCCCCAGCAGGTCTAGCGCATGCAGGTAGATGTCGGGCTCGGGTTTACTCTCCTTAAACTGCTCGCCGCTCACCACATACTCAAAGGCATCCGACAGCCCGCATGCGTTGAGCACTTCCTCGATGCTAACCATGGGAGACGAGCTGGCAAGCGCCACGCGAACGCCACGGCGCGGCAGCTCTCGAATCGTATCCACGGCGCCTGGGTTAATCAAAGCCTGATAGTCGCGCGGACGCTCATGCGCCCACTCGTCCCAACGGGCCAACGCTTCCTCGCCAGTGAAGTGCCCCTTACCGGCGCGCTCAAACCAATCGACCAGCATATGCAGGAAGAACTGATGCGAGGTACCGACCTGCCCATTCAACTCCTCTTGAGTCAGATTAAGCCCAAGCTCCTTGGCAAACGCGGCAGTCTCGCCCAGGTAGTAATACTCGGTATCGACAATGACGCCGTCCATGTCAAAGATAACGGCGTCGAACGGAAATGCGGACACGGCACCCTCCCTAACAAAAGGGCGCCTGCAAGCAGGCGCCCAAACCATGCATTATCGGCGATTCTAACCCAGCAGCTTATCCAGCGCCATTGCAATACCATCTTCGTTGTTATCGGCGGTCACCATCTGGGCCACAGCCTTAACCTCATCGACGGCGTTACCCATGGCAACACCGGTGCCGGCCCACTCAATCATGGACTTGTCGTTCTGGCCGTCGCCAAACGATACGACCTCGCTGGCATCGATGCCGAGTTTGGGCAGGGCACCCTCGAGCGCACGGGCTTTGTCGATACCGGGCGCCGTGTACTCAAAGTACCAGTCGGCCGTAAACATGCCCGAAAGCGTCTGCTTAAAGGGCGCATACATCTCCTCGTAATGCGCCTGCAGGTAGGCCGGATCGCCCGCCGTCAGCAGCTTGTCCACGGGATAAGCATCAGCGACCTCATGCAGGCTCTCGACCTCGCGGATCTTAAGATCGCACGCATCGCGCTCGTATTTGACGATGTTTTTCTGCGAGCCGTCAGGCAGCGTGATCATGCAGCGGTACGAGTCCTCGACGTGCAAATCGCGACCGAGCGAAATCATAGGGATCACGTCAAAATTACGCAGGTGATCAATCAGGCGATGCAATTCGTCGGCAGGCATAGCCTGATCGAACAGCACCTCGTCGGTCTGGGCATCGACGACGTGTGCGCCGTTAAAGGCAACTAGCAGACCGTCATGGTTTTGGAGGTCGAGCTCCTGCGCCAAGGCGTGGAGCCCCCATGCGGGACGGCCCGAAGCCAAAATGAGCTTAATGCCCGACTCCTGCGCCGCGAGCAGCTTCTCGCGCGTACGCGGGCTAATCACTTTCTGATCGTTGGTGAGCGTACCGTCGATATCCATCGCGATGGCTTTGATTGCCATATATGCCTCCCTGTCATTGAACAACCTTGTCTGAGCCATCATACAGAACACCCATCGCGACTCCGTTTACAACGGGCAAAAAGTCATATTGTCTCGAACATGAACGGCGTGTGGTCGTGAAGCTTTATCGCTCAGGTCAAATACGTCTGCTAGCGACGCTCATCCGTCGGTGCGCCTTCGACGATCGCGATGCCCGCCGATGCACCTAACGCGCTGGCGCCGGCCTCGATGAATGCGCAAGCCTCTTCGTAATTATGAATACCGCCCGCCGCCTTGATTGCCACGGCATCGCCGAGCACCTCGTGCATCAGCCGCACGTCCTCGAGCTTAGCACCGCCAAAGCTTCTGCCAGTCGATGTCTTAAGGAATCCCGGCTTGGCCTCCAGCGCGATCTCGCATACACGGCGCTTGGCGGCGTCGTCGCCGTCCAGTTTGCACATCTCGACGATCACCTTGTCAGTGATGCCATGCGCGCAACAAAAATCAGCAATGGTAGTCATCTCGCGCTCGATGGCATCAAAATCGCGGTTCTCAATCGACCTCTGATTCAAAACGTAGTCAATCTCGGTAAAGCCACACGCAGCGTATTCCTCAAACCTCGCAAGCTTCTCCTCAAGCGTCATAGTGCCCTGGGGAAAGTCGATAGCGCCGGCAAGGATGATGTCAGAGTCCTCGAGCATGGCGCGGCCCGTCTCGTACTCCTGCAGGTTCGCAAATACGCAGCGAAAGTTGTACTTTAACGCCTTCTCGACATATTGCTCAAACGTGTCCTCGGGGGCATCGATATAGTCGATGTATTTGTTGATGGGTTTGGCAAGCGTCATGCTGGGCCTCCTTGTTCAGGACTGACAACCGATTCGTGGTTTCACGCGAAAAACCACGTTCAATGTACGCCCGGCATGCAAGGACAGCGTCCGCATTCCGACAAGTGGTATGAAATTAGCTGTAAACGTATATTTACAGACAGCGAATGGCACCGCACGCGGATGCCGACAGCAAGACATCCCCCCCCTCAATACACCCTCATGCCCATTTAAATAGCAAGGGGCCCGTATCTGTTGGGATACGGGCCCCTTTCGGCCGTGACCTATCTCAGCAACAAAGACTACTTGCGGTGAGCGCGGTAGAACTCGATCGCACCATCTTATCCGAGCCGGGGCACGTTCGCATAGCGTGGCGCGTGACGGTTGCAAAACCACCCCATTTGAAACAAACGCAAAAAAGTACTTGCAAAGCCACGTTCTGACATATAAGTTGATAAAAGACCGCCGTTGCGGTTTTAAGTAGATCGAGCATATGAAGTTTCAGTTTTTAGCGTGTAAGAGAAAGAAGATCGGCAAAGTACAGCCCCAAAAGCAATGACAACTTAATGAGGTAACTGCCACATGTGGGGCACCCAGGGCATTGCTGTCTCGATTTTGAGCACGATGCCTTCCGCCTTGCATGGGCCGTTCCATCCCGCCCCTGCAGCAACTGCCTCACGGGCTCATTGAAAACCGCATAGCACCCCAACGTCAGCACATCACCCACGGCAAGCACATCACTCACGACAACCAACACATCAACAAACAGCACGAACATCAACCGATTGGAGAAGCTATGACAAACCACCACGCTGAAGACGGCGATAAGAAAGGCATTCTGGATGCCCGCATTGAGCGAGCATATGCAAACGAATATGACGCCGCCTTTGCCGCCGCGACCATCAAGAACTACGCGTCGCTACCGCTCGCGACGATCTTGGCCGACCACCCTCAACTGCTGAAGCGCTGCACAAAGATCATGGGCGACCCCGACATTCGCAAGCTGACAGACCCCTATGCCCCAAAACGCGACAACGATTCGTACGTTCTTACCGTAGGCTGCCTAGCCCATATGCTTACGGCGCTCGACACGAAACTCAAGCTCGAATGGGAACCCGACGAGCGTCATGAACTCGAAAGTAAGCGGAACACCCTGCGCACCGCACTGTTCCTTCCGTTGGACGGCCTCAAGCGCTGCAACGTCGAGCTCAATACACAGGCGCGGCAAAAGCCCGGGACCACGGGGCAGAAAACTCCAAGACCCCATGCGGCCATCGTCGACCGCAACCGATATAACCGCATGACCGCGCACTTTTCTGCCGAGGGAGCAGCCATAAGGACGCTGATCGACCTGCTGTGCCTCCTGAGCATCAACGAGCTATTTGAGGGCTATCTCGCCCTTGTTCCCGCGACGGCACCCAAGTCGGTAGCAAAGATCATCGAGACCTGCAGACGCCAGTTTGAGCGCCATCGCAATGGCAGCGAGATGAACGCCAGCATCGCGCAGTACTACGCGGCTCATTACAAAAATGACGGATGTGCCCCTGTCGAGCATCAGCTGCGGCTCGCCTACACCACGCCCGTCGCAACGCTCCATCGCTTTGGAGCCCTTGGCGCTTGCGAGCCGCACGAACAGGCAGCCTGCCCCACAACCGAGCTCGATCTCAGGCTCGGACGAACCCTGTAGCCCGCCAGCCCCTCCGCGGGCAACAATCCTATTCCACAACACAACCAACAGAAAGGAGTCCTCATGGACACCAATCACTCCCCCATCATCAGCCCCCTCACCATGCGTGAATCCGCCCGAGGTATCACGCTCACCAGCATTTACGATGAGATGCTCGCCCGTCGCGAGCTCTCCGTCATGGGAAACATCGAAACCCCGATGGCCCACGACCTATGCCAGCAGATCCGCCTGCTCGATGCCACCGACCCCAGCCGCCCCATCACCATATTTGTCGCCAGCGCCGGCGGAAGCGTGCGATCGGGTCTTGCGATCTATGACGCCATGCGCCTCGCATCGTGCCCCATCCGCACCGTCTGCCTGGAATTCGCCGCGTCCATGGGCGCCGTGATCTTTATGGGCGGCGACGATCGCCGTATGGCGCCCCATGCAGAGCTCATGATTCACGACCCGCTGATCCCCCAGGGGGCAGGCGGCTCGGCACTTGCGCTGCAGGAAACCAGCCGGCGTCTCATGCAGACCCGCAAGACCCTCACGCAAATCCTCTCGGACCGCAGCGGCCTCACGCCCAAGCGCATCCAGTCCCTCACTGCAAAAGACACCTACCTTTCGGCCGAGCGCGCCGTCGAGCTCGGCTTTGCCCACGAAATCCTCTCGACCACCAAGGAGGTCGCCCATGTCTAACCTCGCCAGCCGCCTCGCCGCATCTGAGTCCGCATCGTCCACCATCCTCGCCAAGGATCGGACGCTTTCCTGCGACACCCGCCAAACGGGACTCAACAACAACGCACTTGTGATCGGCCCCTCGGGAGCCGGCAAGACCCGAAACGTCCTCAAGCCCAACCTACTGCAAATGAACGCAAGCTACATCGTGCTCGACACCAAAGGCACGCTCTGTCGCGAAGTGGGACCCGTGCTGGCAGCCCACGGTTACCGCGTGCAATGTCTCAACTTCGCCGACCTCAACACCGTCCCGGCCCTTGCGCCCGGCATCGAGCGCTGCGGCTACAACCCCCTGAGGCACATTCGCCGCAAGGCGGACGGCAGGCCCAACCAGCAGGACATCCTCTCGGTGGCAAAGGCCATCTGCCCCATCGAGGACAACAACCAGCCTTTTTGGGATCATGCGGCGGCGAACCTGCTATCGTGTCTTATCGCCTACGTCACCGAACAGCTACCCGCCGACGAACAGACGATCAGCTCGGTCATCAAGCTGATCGAGCACCTGCAGGACGGTGCCACGGCCCGATTGTTTGACGATCTGATCACGACCGACCCCCAAAGCTATGCCTTCTCGCTATGGCGGCGCTACGCCATTACGCAAAATGCCGAGCGCATGCACGCGAGCATCGTCGGCATCCTTGCCGAAAAGGTCATGTGTCTGGGATTCGACGGTGCGGCACAGCTCTATCGTGAGTGCCATCAGGTGGACTTCGCTTCCATGGGACACACCCCCTGCGCCCTGTTTGTAACCGTGAGCGATATTGACCGCAATCTCGATCCGCTGACCGGCCTCTTTATTTCGCAGGCGTTTATGGGCCTCATTCGTGAGGCCGATAGGCAGCCCGACGGCAGCCTGCCCGTGCCTGTGCGCTTTATGCTCGATGACTTCGCAAATCTGCAGATCCCCCAGATCGACAACGTGCTCTCGATTATCCGAAGCCGCAACATCTGGGCAACGCTGCTGCTGCAGTCGACCAACCAGCTCGATGCGCTCTATGGCGAGGCACGCGCACGCTCCATCATGGGCAACTGCGACACGCATCTGGTGCTGGCGTTCCAGGATCCCGAGAGTGCCCGGGTGTGTTCCGACCGCGCCGACGCGCTGCCCAGCACGCTCATGGCGACGCCGATCGATCGCTCGTGGCTCTTTGTACGCGGTCGCACTCCCGAACAGGTCGAGCGCTTTAGGCTCGAAGACCATCCGCTCTACGGGGAGCTGCCCGAGGCGCAGCGAGGCCATGCGGAGACCGAGATCTAGGCGCAGGGTTCTCGCGGCGCGCGGCGCCCCGGCGATGTTCCACAAAGGCCGTGCGTCCCGGGACTACGGCAAAGCAAAGGGGCCCGCATCCGATAGGATACGGGCCCCTGACTATAAGGCGCGATGCGTTAACAGCAACGACTACTTGCGATGCGCGCGATAGAACTCGATGAGCGCCTGGGTCGAAGCGTCCTGCTCGGCCTTGGCGGCATCGTCGTGGAAGGCCGGGGTGATCTGCTTGGCAAGCTGCTTGCCCAGCTCAACGCCCCACTGGTCGTAAGAGTCGATGCCCCAGACCGTGCCCTCGACAAACGTGATGTGCTCGTACAGGGCGATGAGCTCGCCGAGTGCGAACGGGGTCAGCGTGTCGCCGAAGATCGAGGTCGTCGGGCGGTTGCCCTCAAAGCAACGGGCTGGGACGATCTGCTCGGGCGTGCCCTCGGCGCGAACCTCGTCGGCCGTCTTGCCAAAGGCGAGCGCCTTGGTCTGGGCCAGGAAGTTGCCCAGGAACAGCTCATGCACGTCCTGGCCGCTATCGGTCGCAGGGTTGGCGGTATTGGCAAAGGCGATGAAATCGGCCGGAACCACCACGGTGCCCTGGTGCAGCAGCTGGTAGAAGGCATGCTGGCCGTTGGTACCGGGCTCGCCCCAGAAGATCTCACCGGTGTCGGAGGTCACGGCGCTGCCGTCCCAACGGACATGCTTGCCGTTGGACTCCATGGTGAGCTGCTGCAGGTAGGCCGGGAAACGATGCAGGTACTGGCAGTACGGCAGCACGGCGTGGCTCTTGGAACCGAAGAAGTTGACGTACCAGACGTTGAGCAGGCCCATCAGCGCGACGGCATTGTTCTCGAGCGGCGTGTTGCAGAAGTACTCGTCGATGGCGTGGAAGCCCTCGAGGAACTGTTGGAAGCGCTCGGGGCCGAGCACGACGATCAGCGACAGGCCCACGGCGGAGTCAACGGAATAGCGGCCGCCAACCCAGTTCCAGAAACCGAAGGCGTTGGCGGGGTCGATACCGAAGGCCTCGACCTTCTCGAGTGCGGTGGAAACGGCGACGAAGTGCTTTGCCACGGCCTCGGCGTTCTGCTCATCGGAGCCGTCGATGGCGCCCTGAGCCTTGAGCTGCTCGAGCATCCAGGTCTTGACCTCGCGGGCGTTGGTGAGGGTCTCGAGCGTGGTGAAGGTCTTGGAGACGATGATCACGAGCGTGGTCTCGGGATCCAGGCCCTTGAGCTTCTCGGCCTGGTCGTTGGGGTCGATGTTGGAGATGTAGCGGCAATCGATACCGGCGTCGGCATAGGGACGCAGAGCCTCGTAGGCCATGACCGGGCCCAGATCGGAGCCGCCGATGCCGATGGACACCAGGTGCTCGATCTTCTTGCCGGTAACGCCCTTCCATTCACCGGAGCGCACGCGCTCGGCGAAGGCATACATGCGATCGAGGACCTCGTGCACGTCGGCGACGACGTCCTGGCCGTCGACGATGAGCTGGCCCTTCTCGCTTGCCGGGCGGCGCAGCGCGGTGTGCAGGACGGCGCGGTCCTCGGTGGTGTTGATGTGCTCGCCGGAGAACATGGCGTCGCGGCGCTCCTCGAGCTTCACCTCGCGGGCAAGATCGCACAGCAGCTTGACGGTCTCATCGGTCACCAGGTTCTTCGACAGATCGAAGTGCAGGTCACCGGCGTCAAAGCTCAGTTTGTTCACGCGGTCGGCGTCAGCAGCGAACCAGGCCTTGAGGTCGATACCTTCGGCCTCGAGCTTCTCCTGATGAGCCTCGAGCGCCTTCCAAGCGGCAGTCGACGTAGCATCGATAGGTGCGGCAACAGTTGCCATAGAGTCCTCCTCAGCATACGGGCGCACGCCTCCATGCGCCCGGACATTCAGATGTCACTATTCTAGCGCAGGTCAAGACTATAATCAGCGAGCGTTGCCAATCGGCCCCCAAACGGCAACCGATCAAAAAGGGACAGGTTTATTTTGGCAGGTCAAACGCTTTACCAACCAATAATAACCCATCCCTTTATGGCAAATATTAGGCCGCGGCGCAGACGCTTCCGAGCAACTCACGCAGAGGAGACCCGATGCCCTCAAGCAGTTCGGGCGCGATAATGGCAAAAACGGGAACCTCGCCGGCTCCCACGACGGCAGGCACCTTGCCCTCCGAGAGAATGCATCCATAAGGAACAAAACCATCTTCGCCGGCATCGAGCGCTGCCATGCGACGCGCGAGCTCGCGCGCAAAGCCGGCAGTATCGGCATCGCCAATCGCCAGGACAAAGTCCACGCCTTCGTCGGTCGCCAGGGCCACGGCTTCGTCGACCAGCTCGTCTCCCCCGTCGCCCTCAAACGAGCCGCAGCGGAAAAGTACGCGCTCGAGTAGGGCTCGATCAAGCGAGCCAAGTGCCGCCGAAACAAGCTCATCGCGCGTATGCCTGTCACCGCCCAGCACGACCAGCGCCTTGGTGCCGCCGTAGTGAGCGACCAATCGTCCGCACCAGCGAGCCACGTCTCCATCCGCAACAAGGCGCGTCGGCATACCAAACCCATAATTGACCATCTTTCCCACAACCCTTCCGTGCGCATAGGCGGCATCAATCGTTAGGCTCATGCTACGAAGCGAGGTTTTCCGAGCTGTTTCGCACTCTTTAGAGCTGCGTTAAAACCCAATCCAACCGCACGACCATACCTACCAAAACAAACCAGTCCCTTTTTGGCAGGTTTTGACGGTGTCCGGTCGAGCGGGTATTATCGAACAGGTATTCGATAAGAACATGTGTTTGATGGGAGGACGCGTGGGGCACGAGCGTCACACCTATATCTGCATCGACCTTAAGACGTTTTATGCCAGCGTCGAGTGTGTTGACCGCGGGCTCAACCCACTCACCACCAACCTGGTCGTTGCCGACGAATCGCGCGGGCGCACGACCATCTGCCTCGCCATCACACAGTCCATGAAGAACCTTGGGATACACAATCGCTGCCGTCTATTCGAGATTCCCGACGGCATCGACTACATCAAGGCCGTACCGCGCATGCAGCACTACATGGAAGTGTCGGCGCAAATCTACGGCATCTATCTGGAATACGTCAGTCCGCAAGACATTCACGTCTATTCAATTGACGAATGCTTTATCGACGTGACACCCTATCTGGACCTCTATCACACCGATGCGGAAGGCTTCGCCTGTATGCTGCGTGACGAGGTCCTGGGGCGCACCGGCATCACGGCAACGGTCGGCATCGGCCCCAACCTATTCCAGGCCAAGGTGGCGCTCGACATTACCGCCAAGCACGTACCCAGCCGCATCGGCATACTCGATGACGAAACTTTTCGCAGGGAGATCTGGCCCCATCGTCCCATCACCGATATCTGGGGCATCGGCCCCGGCGTGGCGGCCCGTCTCGAGAAATACGGTGTCTATGACCTGATGGGCGTCGCCGCACTCGACGAGAACCTGCTCTACGACGAACTCGGCGCCAATGCCGAATATCTCATCGACCACGCCTTCGGGCGCGAGCCGACAACCATCGCCGATATCCAAGCCTATCGCCCGCAAGCAACTTCGACCACCACAGGGCAGGTGCTCTCGAAGGGTTATGCCTACGAGCAGGCCTACACCGTCTTGCGCGAGATGGTCGACAACGCCGTGTTGGACTTAGTCGATAAGCATGTGGTGTGCGACAGCATCTCGCTCTTTGTAGGCTACGCGAGCGAGCGCGCCGACATACGCCGCCTCGACGCCAGCGGCACAGCGCAATATGTAGACGGATGTGGGCATTTGCGTTCGAGCACGTCGAGCATCGAACCCGCCGCAACCGCCGGCCCCGAGCTCGCACCCCGTGCGCCCAAGCCCGTCCAGCGAGATGACGAACGGCGCCGCCTGGTGCGCGAGGCGCAGGCAATCGATGGCATCTTTGTGGGAGAGCATGGCGGCAAACCGCGCGGTGGCTATGCCGCACTCTTTGCGCACTCCAACGCTTCGCGAAAGCTGCCCGAGCGCACCAATTCGTTTAAGAAGATCATGGGCTATTTCGATGAGCTTTGGGCGCAGACTGTCGATCCCAAACGACCGGTCAAGCGCATCAACCTGGGATTTGGCAATCTGGTGCCCGAAGAATTTGCCACCATCGATCTGTTCAGCGATATCGAGGGGGATGAGCGCGAGCGCGACTTGGCGCGCGCCGTGTTGGCCGTAAAAGGCAAATACGGCAAGAACGCCCTGGTCAAAGGATTGAGCTTTACCGCCGGCGCCACCGCACGCGAACGCAACGACCAAGTTGGAGGACACCGTGCCTAAACCCAAACAACAGCCCGTGCGCCCGCCGACCGCCTTCGAGCGCCTGGCGGACCCCGAGGGCAGACGCCGCGCCGCCGACCCCAAGCTCACTGCCAACGGTGCCGTGCGCGCCAACCGCGCCGCACAGTTTATGCCCTTTGCCGCCCTCACGGGATACTACGAACTCGTACGCAAGCAGGAAATCACCGTCGAACCAAAATGCGAACTCACGGAAGAAAAAGCCCTCGAGCTTTCAAAAAAGCTCGAGGGCCTCAAACGTGGCGACTTGGTTCGTGTCACCTATTACGATACGTACGGCTATCGCTCCCGCACCGGCATCCTCGACGAGGCGCTCCCCGCCTTCAAGCTCCTCAAGCTCAAAGACATCGCCATCGACTTCGACGACATCCAAGACATCGAACTGCGCGGACGAGCCTAGCCAAGGAAGCGCATCCAGGGCGGCGCTTACAGCGTCATGACGTAGTAGCCCGCGTCTTTCACGGCCGTCTCGAGGACACCGCGATCAACCGGCTGCTTAGAGCGCACGCGTGCCGTGTGGTCCGCATACGTCACCGTTGCCCACACGCCATCCAGTGCATTGAGGGCATTGGCTACGTTCTGAGCGCAGCCGTCACAGCTCATGCCGCCGATGAGCAGCTCATCGCTATAGGGGTAGTGTGACGCATCGGTATCCACCACAACAACCTTTTTGGCCTTCTTACCGCTCGCGCCATCGCTGCAGCAACTCTTCCCGTGTGTCGAAGCGGCAATACGACGCAGTCCAAAAAACATGCCGACGGCAATGACGGCCAGCACGATGAGATTCGCAGGGTTGAGCAAGTCACTCATGCGTTCCCCTTTCAAGTAGCCCTATCTAGATACCCCCATGGGGTGTCCCCATCTTAACCCAAAATCATGTCCGTTCGGTCAATTAGTTTCCCTCTTCAAACTTTTTTGTTGACCATGGCTTACTTTCGTGTATAAGTTTTCCTAGGCTAACAGTTTAGATCCGTAAGGAGCGCCGTGACTCGAACCATAGACATCCCAACGTTTCAGGCGGCAGTCGTGCGCAACTGCTCTCCCACGCTCGCGGGCATCAAGCCGGCATCGCTCTTTACCTATCCAGGCACCTACGCCCACGGGGACGGCTCGGTCGCAACCGAAACCATCGCAGAGCGCCGAGCACGCCTGCTCAACGTTATCGCCCAGTGCAATCGCGAGCTTGACCCGTTCGGTATCCACCTGAGTGTTTTGGTCTGGCGGCCCTGCGGAGCGCTCGTGTATATGTACCGAGCCAAAAGCCTCACCACCTATTTCGCAGACCCTCGCGCCCAAACGGCGCTCGCCTCGGAAGGCTACGACACGAGAGACCTTTCGACATGCCTTGTGCATTTGGCATCACGCATCACGCTCGCGAGCAATAACGTCGCGGAATGCGCCTGTAGCCAGACTCGATGCGCACTACCCCAGCAAGCTAGCTGCAGCAACGACTGCACCTGCGAGTTTCCGCACGAAATAGGCTACTTCCTCGGATATCCCTACGACGATGTGCGCGAGTTTATCGTCCAGCGCGGCGAGAACTACAAGGTCTTTGGAGCTTGGAAGGTCTACGCAAATGTCGAGCAGGCACTTGCGACATTTGATGCCTACCGTGCCTGCACCCAATACTTCACCTTTGTCTATCAGCAGGGCTGCAGCTTGGCGCAACTTGCCCAGGCAACCCGATAGAACATAGAAGCCGCGGCAACCTGCCGCACAGCTGAAAGGACTCAACATGAGCAAGATCGCCGTCGTCTACTGGAGCGGCACGGGCAACACCGAGGCCATGGCAAACCTCGTCGCCGAAGGCGCCACGTCCGCGGGTGCCGAGACTGAGGTCATCCCCTGCGCCGACTTCTCTGCCGACAAGGCCGCTGAATATGATGCCTTCGCCTTCGGCTGCCCAGCCATGGGCTCCGAGGAACTCGAGTACGATGAGTTCCAGCCGATGTGGGATGAGGTCAAGGAGACTCTCGACGACAAGAAGGTCGTCCTCTTTGGCTCCTATTCGTGGGCCGAGGGCGAGTGGATGGACAACTGGAAGGCCGACGCCGACGAGGCTGGCGTCAACGTCGTGGACTCCACCATCTGCTACGACGCGCCCGACGACGAGAGCGAGACCGCTTGCAAGGCCCTCGGAGCCGAGCTCGCGTAACGAGCCCAGGACCTCCAAAAGAGCCTGCATCAAAGCGCATCCCCATCCCTACAAAAGAGCGGGGGCTGGATTCAAGTCCAGCCCCCGCTCTTTTGTAACGGCAGTTACATCAACCGGCTACGAGATGTTGCCCAAGAACGCCTTGGTGCGCTCGCTCTTGGGGTGGTCGAAGACCTCGCTCGGCGTACCCTCTTCCACGATAACGCCGCCGTCCATAAAGACGACGCGGTCGGCAACGTCGCGGGCAAAGCCCATCTCGTGCGTCACGACGATCATGGTCATGCCGTCGCGTGCCAGGTCGCGCATGACCCCCAACACGTCGCGGACAAGCTCGGGATCGAGCGCCGACGTGGCCTCGTCAAAGAGCATGACGTGAGGATTCATCGACAGGGCGCGGGCGATGGCCACGCGCTGCTGCTGGCCGCCCGAAAGCTGGCTCGGCATAAAATCGATGCGCTCGGCAAGACCGACCTTGGTCAGCTCCTCGACGGCGATCTTCTCGGCCTCTTCCTTGCTGCGCTTGAGCACCTTCTGCTGCGCGAGCATGACGTTCTTTTTGACTGAGAGGTGCGGGAACAAATTGAACTGCTGGAACACCATACCCAGATGCGTGCGCACCTTGTTAAGGTCGACGCCCTTGGCACACGCGTCCACGCCCTCAACGACAATCGAGCCACTCGTGGGATGCTCCAGACGATTGATGCAGCGAAGCATCGTCGACTTGCCCGAGCCCGAAGGACCCAGAACTACGACGACCTCGCCCTTATGCACATCCAGATCGATATCGCGCAGGACCACGTTATCGCCAAAGGCCTTCTGGAGGTTCTTGATGCTGACGACGACCTCGTTCGAGTTATTGGTTTCGCTCATGATAGGACCTCCTTACAGACCGGCGATGTGATCGGCGGGCGTCGCGACAACCTGTCCGGCGCTCTTGGCGGGACGCTTCTTCTTGGTCTCGGTCGTGCCCAAAAGCCTCGCCTCAAGACCGCTCACCAAGCGAGCGAGCGGCAGGGTGATGACCAGATAGAACAGGGCGGCAACCACGTACGGTGTAATGGAGCCCGTCGTGGCCACGATGGTACGGGCGTTCATGACGATCTCGACCACACCCACGGCGGCAAGCAGCGACGTATCCTTGTAAAGCAAGATAAACTCGCTGGTCAGCGTAGGCAAAACATTGCGGAACGTCTGCGGAATCATGACATAGAGCAGCGTCTGGAAGGCATTCATGCCCAGCGAGCGAGCAGCCTCGTTTTGGCCCTTGGGGATCGACTGAATACCGGCACGGAAGATCTCGCACAGGTACGCAGACGAGTTCATGGCCATGACGATAACACCCAAGACATAGTCGTCCACCTTGACTCCGGCCAACGGCAGACCGAAGAACGCGATATAGATCTGCAGGAAAGCCGGCGTACCGCGAATGATATTCACATAGATGCCGGCAAAGCAACGCAGGATGCGCGACTTAGAGATGCGCATGAGCGACAGGGCAAAACCGAAGGGAATTGCCAGCGGAAACGCCACAAGCACGATCGAAAGCGACATGAGGAAGCCCTTGAAGACGATCGGCAGGCTCTGGACCAAAATGACCGGGTTCAGGAACAGGCGCAGGAACATATTGGAGTTCCAAGCCTCGACCCACGGCCGCTCTTTAAGGTCGGCCAAGAAGTTATCGAAGGCCGTCACGCCCTTGATCTCCACCGACGGAATCTTGGAGATCTTCTTGGTCGAACCGTCGGCGAGCGTATAGGTGCCGCTAAAGGCCTCATCGCCGCCCTCGACGGGGAAGGTCACGCCGTAAACCTCGACGCGGAAATAGCCGCCGGCAGGCGCCGTCTCGCCAAAGTCAATCTTGAGCGTCTGGCCGTCAGCCTTGCACGTGGGCTTCATGGGCGTACGATCCATGAGGTCCTCGCCCGAGAGCATCGTCAATCGCGTGTCATCGGTACCAAACGTCGTGCCGTCGACAAACGTCAGCGAAAGACCGCTCAGCTCCTCGTCGGCATCGGCCTGAACTTCCCAAGTGATGCGCGTCTCGGTGCCGCCGACCACATCGCTGCCCGAACCGGTATTGGGTCGGGCGGTAATCTTTGCGGTCTCAAGCGCCTGGGCGGTCGTGGGCACGCAGGCCCCCGCGCATACCAGGGCGAGCGCCACAGCCAGGGCACAGGCCAGCTTTTGGAGCATCGAGAGCAGTGGAAAACGCTGCTCCGCGGCCCCTTTGTTCAGTCGAGACAAGGTGGCTCCTATCGTAGAAGTTGCCGGCAAAACGAGACGGAAAAGATCTCCGTCAAGAGAAGCGCAAAGGCCCTTTCCGCCAAAACGGAAAGGGCCCGCGCGCAATCAAGTAGTTATTTTACTTGATGTTGTACTTAGCCATGAGGGCGTCGACGGTACCGTCATTGGTCAGGTCCTTGATGGCCTGGTTGATGTCGTCCTTGAGCTTGGTGTTGCCCTGGTTGATGGCGATGGCGTACTCCTCGCCGGTGCTGATCTGCTTGATGGTCTGGCAGGTGTTGAACTGCTCGGCGGTCAGCTGGCTGGCGACGGAGCGGTTGGTCACCACGGCGTCACCCTTATCGGACTGCAGGGCGCTGAAGCACTCGGTGGCGTCCTTGTAGGGGACGATCTTGGCCTTGGGGAAGTTCTCCTGGGCAAAGGCCTCGGCGGTCGAGCCAGACTGGACGATGATGGTAGCGTCGGCGTTGTTGAGCTTCTCGCTGTAGTTATCGGCAGTGATGTCGGTGTTATCGACCTTGGTCACGATAGCCTGATCGTCCATGTAGTAGGAATCGGAGAAAGTGACTTCCTTCTCACGCTCGGGCGTGTCGGTGATAGCCGCGATGGAAACGTCATACTTGGCGCCCGAAGCGACGCCCGGAACCAGCGTGTCAAAGTCATTGTTGACATACTCGACATCCAGGCCCAGCTTGTCGCCGATAGCCTTGATGAGCTCAAGGTCAAAGCCCTGATAATCGCCGTTGTCATCTTTGTACTCAAACGGAGCGTACTCGGCAGAGGTGCCGACGGTCAGCGTGCCGTCCTTGACGAGCGCGTACTCCTTGGAGCCGTCGACCTTCTCGACCTTAGCGTCGTCAGAGCTGCTGGAACCGGCATCAGAACCAGAGGTGGCGTTGGACGAACCGCAGCCCGTCAGAGCAAGGGCGAGCGCCATAGCACCCGTGGC
This sequence comes from uncultured Collinsella sp., assembly GCA_902482035.1. GTDB lineage: Bacteria > Actinomycetota > Coriobacteriia > Coriobacteriales > Coriobacteriaceae > Collinsella. The sequence goes on from CABSYW010000007.1 coordinate 61,603, forward strand.
GGCAAATGCGCCAAGCTTCTTCAGCTTCATAATGAGTCTCCTTCCGGTGACCTCGTTTGATTCAGAGGTCTGCAAAAACTGTTGGCTATTATGCACCCGGAATTACGAATCTGCAATGAGAAAACTGATTGAAACAAACCCATAACGTGAATGGAATACTCTACTTTGTGACAGTCATTACTGCTGCAATAACCTTAATAGTCTAATTTCAACTGCATAACCTGCAAGTTCGTTCGGAGTCTCCAAAATAAACGGCAGCGAACGCAAGTGGCCATTCGATACAATATTCTGCATAACCTGCATACCGCCACCAAATTCCTCGCTGCCAAGGTATCCCTTGCCGATGCACTCGTGACGATCTTTATGGGCGCCACAAGGGTTCTTCGAATCGTTGATGTGTACGGCGTGCAAACGATCGATACCCACCACGCGGTCGAACTCGTCGAGTACGCCGTCCAGATCATGGATGATGTCGTAGCCAGCATCGCTCACATGGCAGGTATCCAAACAAACGCCCAGCTTATCGGACAGCTCTGGGCACTTGGCGGCAACGCCCTCGATAATGCACGCCAGTTCCTCAAAGCTGCGGCCCACCTCGGTACCCTTGCCGGCCATGGTCTCGAGCAGCACCGTCGTCTGCTGGCCCTCAAACATCACCTGGCACAGGGTGTCGACAATCATCTGAATACCGGCGTCGGAGCCCTGCCCCACATGCGCACCGGGATGGAAGTTGTAGTAGTTGCCGGGCAGCGCCTCCATGCGCCGCAGGTCCTCTGCCATGGCCTCCAGGGCAAACTCGCGCGCCCGCTCTTTGGCTGAGCAGGGGTTGTAGGTATACGGGGCATGCGCCACCAGCGGTCCAAAGTCGTTTTGCGCCATAAGCTCGCGCAGAGCCGCCACGTCATCCATGTCAAGTTCTTTTGCCTTGCCACCGCGCGGGTTGCGCGTAAAGAACGCAAAGGTATTGGCGCCAATGGACAGCGCCGTCTCCCCCATTGCCCGATAGCCCTTCGTCGTCGAAAGATGACACCCGATCGTCAGCATCTCCAGCTCTCCCTTATCAGTTACGGTGAAATACGGTCTATTGGTGCCCTATTTTGGCGCAAACAGACCGTATTCCACCGCAAGTTATAAAAGGGGCATCAGGGACAAAGGCCTCCAGGCATTCCAAGCGCTGGTGCCATGCCCCCACGCCCTAAAGTTTCAAACGAATCGCATCGATGATGCGTGCGCAGCGCTGTGTGGCGGCTAGGGACATGATGGGGCTTTCGAGTTTCCCCGTCTGAATGAGCTGCGTCGCATGCGACGCCTCGCCGTAAAAATCATCGACCTCAAATGGTGTATCAATTTCGAGTACTCGACCGTCGGAATACTTCACATGGGCGAGCTCGGGACGATGGAAACGCTCGATTTCCAACGAGCCTCGCTCACAGGCAATCGTTAAGCGGCTTTCATATGTTGCTTTGCCGTCGCACACCATATGAATGGGTATACCGCCGACGCTCATACGGATCTCGTCGGCCCAATCGACGCGGCCGCCTGATACGTCACGCCAGCGAACTTCACGGGATGAAACCTCGCACGCGCCCGCGAGCAAATCCTCAAACCAACCGACCGCATAGCAGCCCATGTCATATAGACAGCCGCCCTGCAACGAATCAAGCAGATAGCCCGAAGGAGGCTCGCCGTAATCGAGCTTTTGCACGCTTTCAATCGAGACAATACGGCCAAGCTCACCCGACGCAAGCAAGTCCTTCACGCGAGTGCGCATCGGGCAAAACCGATTCTTCATCGCCTCCATAAACAGCACGCCGCGCTCACGAGAGGCGGAGGCAATCGAGAGAGCCTCTTCCTCACTCAAAACGGCCGGCTTTTCGCACAGCACGGCCTTTCCGGCGCGCAGCGCGCGACAGGCCCAACGCGCATGCATGCCATGCGGAAGAGCCAAGTAGATTGCGTCGACATCGGGGTCGGCAATCAGCGCGCCATAAGCCGCGTCGCCGTTATTGTCGACCGAGGCATGGCCATGCGCAGCATCGATCGAAAACGCTCGGCAAAATTCCTCGACATGTGCAGGAGTGCGGCCGGCCGCAGCCACAAGCCGTGCCCCGTCCACCTCCTTGAGCGACGATGCAAATCGATGCGAAATGTGCCCGGCGCCCAAAACGCCCCAACGAACCTCACGCAAATCATCACATGAATCTCGATGACCCACGACAGCCCCCTTCAGTTGCGGTGAAATAGTTCCTGTTTGGCCCCTATTCTGCCGCAAACAGGAACTATTCCACCGCAAGTTATAAAAGGGTCATGAGGAGCGCGTTTTGCCGAAGGCCTTAAGCACCGCCGTCACGGGACCAGGCTGGAAACGTCGGCGCACATCGTCGAGACGCTCGGGAATATCGATGTGCTGCGGGCAGTGCCGCGCGCATTTGCCGCATTTGACGCAATTGCTCACCAACTTGGGCTCGCTTGTGCGCACCGCGCTCGCCGTAAAGTATTGAGACAGCCCCGTAAACCAGCTGTGCGCATAGCTTGCGTTGTAGGCGGCAAAACATCCAGGGATATTGATGCCTTTAGGGCACGGCATGCAATAGCCGCATCCCGTGCAGGGCACACGGTTCGATTTCTCAAACTCCATCAACACGCGCGCAATCGTGTCGAGCTGGTTGGCCGTCATCGAATTCGGCAACGCGAGGTCTGCCAGTGACGAATTCTCGTCCACCTGCGCGGTATCGGTCATACCCGAAAGCAACATGGTCACCTGGGGATGATTCCACACCCACGAGAGCCCCCAAGCGGCAGGCGTATGCAAATGCCGATCGCATGCACCATCGAGAACAGCGCGCGCCCGCGGAGGCAATTTGCCTGCCAAGCGTCCGCCCAAAAGCGGCTCCATCACAAACACCGCGAGACCTCGCTCGGCGGCGGCCATGAGCCCCGCCGTTCCCGCCTGATATCGTTCTCCAGCGTAGTTGTACTGGATCTGGCAAAAGTCCCACTCATACGCATCGAGCATCGTAAGGAAGTCCGCCGCGCTGCCGTGGTACGAAAAGCCTATCTGACGAATACGCCCTGCAGCCTTTTGCTGCGCGATCCAGTCCTCGATGCCCAACGCCACCACACGTTCCCACTGGGCGGGCGAGGTAATGTTGTGCATGAGGTAATAGTCGATATGGTCAGTCCGTAGGCGGCGCAGTTGCTCGTCGAAGAACCGGTCGAAATCCTCCGCGCATTTGCACGAAGCATGCGGCAGCTTGGTTGCGAGCAAAACCTGGTCGCGCAAGCCCAGGCGCTCAAGCGACGCACCCACGCACGCCTCGTTGCCGGGATAGAGATAGGCCGTGTCCAGGTAGTTAATCCCCTGCTCCACCGCACGGGAAATAATGGCATCGGCTGTCTTCGCATCCGGACGTCCCGGCGCACCGGGAAACCTCATGCAGCCCAGACCCAGAGCGGATATTCGGTTACCACTTTTAGGGTCAACGCGGTATTGCACGGCCCCTCCCCTCCCATCGAAGCCCTGACAAGGCGAAACAAACCCGTCACGTCATCGAAACACATCGGAATCGCAATTGAGAACGTATCGTAACGCAGCAGAAATCGAGCCGTCACGGCACCGCTTTAACATCAGCAAAAAGCCCGATGAAAGGAGTCGCCCATGCCCACGCGCATGTCTTTGCGGTCTGCCCCGTGGCATAAGCGCACAGCGCAATAGTTTCTTTTTCATAACAGCCGCCCCGCGCACCCACCAATCACCCTGGCAGCATACAATCCATCAGGCGCCCCTTACGCGGGCGCCTTTTACATGGGGAGATGATTCACATGCAGATCAACAAGGTCGCCTTTATCGGCAAGGGCGGCGTCGGCCTGCTCTACGGCAGCATGATTGCCAAGGCCCTCGGCAATGACGCCGTCGAATACGTTATGGATGACACCCGTTTTGAGCGTCACGCGAACGACGCGCTCACCGTCAACGGCAAGCCCTGCGATCTCACGTCCGTCCGTGCCAGCGAGGCGACGCCCGCCGATCTGGTCATCCTGACAGTCAAGACCACCGGTCTCGACCAAGCACTCAAGACTATGGAGCGCGTCGTGGGACCCAACACGCTCATCGCCTCGCTGTGCAACGGCATTACGAGCGAGCAAAAGATTGCCGAACGCTTTGGCTGGGAGCATACCGTTCTTGGTATCTGCCAGGGCATGGACGCCGTGTTTCTCAACGGCGCGCTCACCTTTACCAATGCGGGCGAAATCCGCTTTGGCGCGGCGGCCGGCACGAACCCCGCAACCATCACCGCAATCGACGAGCTCTATACGCGCTGCGGCATCGCCCATACCGTCGAGGACGACATCGCCCACCGCATGTGGGCCAAACTCATGCTCAACGACGGCATCAACCAGACCTGCATGGCCTACGGCGGGACCTACGGAAGCGCCACGGAGCCGGGCTCCGAGCAGCGTCGCTGCTTTGTTTCCGCCATGCGCGAAACGCTTGCGGTCGCCAACGCCGAGGGCGTTGAACTGACCGAGGCAGACCTGACGCAAATGGTGCACCTCATCGAGGGAATCGACCCCGCCGGTATGCCCTCGATGGCTCAAGACCGCATCGCAAGGCGCAAAACCGAGGTTGATGAGTTCGCGGGCACC
>CABSYW010000008.1 GCA_902482035.1 uncultured Collinsella sp.
GGAATACATAGTCCACTGGAACACGAGCCGGAGGCAGGTAAGATTGAAGGGCCTGGCCCCGGAGGAGTTCCGGAATCAGGCCCTTGCGGCCTAGTCGCTATTTAGGGCGTCCAAGATTTGGGGCGCAGTTCATTGTTGTCATGTCCGGGCTTTTGTGTTTAGCGCCTTTTTGTTTGGAGACAATGAAATTAGCAAGAACGTAAAGCTAGGAGGCGCTATGTGTACGAGTATTCGATTTACCGATAATTCTGGCCACATGTATCTGGGCCGCAATCTCGACTGGAGCTTTGACTACGGCCAACAGGTTCGCGTGATGCCGCGCGGGTTTCACATTCCGTATTCGTTTATCGACGACGCGACAGCGGCGCACGCGGTGATCGGTATGTGCATCGATTACAAGAACTACCCTATGTTCTTCGATTGCGGCAACGATGCGGGCCTCGCCGTGGCGGGTCTCAATTTCCCGGGTTATGCCGAGTATGCCGAGGACCCTGTCGACGGCAAGACCAATATCGCGGCCTATGAGTTCCCCCTGTGGGTGGCAGCGACGTTCTCGACGGTTGATGAGGTCGAGGCCGCGCTGCGCGACACGGTGATTGTCGCCAAATCTGCCGGAGAGGGGCTGGGCGTGTCGCTGCTCCATTGGATTATCGGCGACAGCCAGCGCAGCATCGTGGTCGAGATGATGGCTGACGGCCTGCATGTATACGACGATCCGGTCGACACCCTTGCCAACCAGCCGACCTTCCCGTGGCACATGGAAAACCTGCGCACCTATATCACCGCCACAAGCGATTTTCCGCAGACAGCGACATGGCGTGGCGCCGAGCTTAAGCCCTATGGAGCCGGTGCCGGCATGCGCGGCATTCCGGGCGATTGTTATTCGCCGAGCCGTTTTGTAAAGGCGGCGTACCTCAATGCCAATTACCCGCAAAAGGAGAGCGAGACCGAAAACGTCGTTCGCATGTTCCGCTCGCTCGAGGGCGTGGTGATGATCGAGGGAGCGTCCAGGATGGGCGATGGCAAGTTCGAGAAGACTATCTACACCGGATGCTTTAGCGCGCGCACGGGCAATTATTACTACGCGATGTATGGGGATCCGTCGATTCGCTACGTGAGCCTGATGGATGCCGAGGGCGCGAGCCCCGATAGGCTCGTGGTTCCCGAGCCGCGTCGTTCGTAGCTCACCGGTCCGTTGCGACATAAAACGGCTCCGCACCTTTTATGAGATGCGGAGCCGTTGTCGTCAATGGCTGGTGGCGTGTTAGTAGTTGGCGTCGTTGAGCTGGGTGCTCTCGAGTCCGTCGAGTTGCTGTTGCTCGGGCGTATCGGCGACGCTCTCGAGCAGCTCGGTGGGATCGATGTTCATGTCCCTACCGGCCTCGTTGCCGTTGACCAAGTCGTCCGAGAAGATGTCGACTTCCATTTCCTCGGCCTCTTCGATCTGAACCTCGAGCGGCACCTGGGTGCGCACGAGCTTAACGGCCGGGCGCATGCGGGCAAACAGCGGCACGTACTCGATGATGATGGCCGAGTTCTCAAGACCGTACCAGCGTGCCGGGCTTCCGCAGGCGCGGCGGACGGCGTACTTGATGGCCATCACGCGGTGGTCGTTGCGGTTGATGTCTGTTTCGGGGGCAAGCATCTTGCGCAGCGTGCAAAAGCGGAAGTCACCCACGTTGCCGCGCGTCTCGTAGATAGAGTAGGTGTGATGTTGCGGCGGCAGCTCGCCCGATGCCATCAAGTCGCCGACGATCTGACGCAGATAGGCGTTGACGCGCTGGTTGACCTTAAAGCCCAGGTCCAGGCGAACGCGGAAGAGGAAGTCCGTGCCGAAGGTCTCGACGGAATACTCGTGCGTATAGGGTTCGTCGGTAACGTGTACGTTGATGAACCAATATGCCTTGGCGCGCTTGGGGTGCTTGTCCAGGATGGAATAGAGCACGTCGCGGTCGAGTGTGAGCGGGTCGGGGCTGTTGGTGAGAAATACCAGATTGTCGGCGAGCACGGGATAGGTCTCGTCGTTGCGCAGGCGGTTGAGCTGGTCGATGTACTTGGAGACGGGCAGCAAAATCGTCTGCGTGCGCTCGATGGCGGTGCCGCGGCGCCACACGTACATAAGGCCAAACAGCAGTGCGGCCAGGAAGATCATGACGTAGCCGCCGTCAAAGAACATGGTGAGGCACGAGGCGAAGAAGCACAGCTCAATGGCACCAAAGAGCAGGGCGAAGACGCAGGCACCCAGCCTGTGCTTGAGGATGCCGGCGATGTAGCTCGTCAAAAGCGTCGTGGTCATGAGCATGGTCACGGTAATGGCGAGGCCGTAGGCGCTCTCCATGCGCTCGGAGTTTTGGAACAGCAGCACGATGAAGATGCAGCCGACCCACATGATGTTATTGACGAGCGGAATATAGAGCTGGCCCTTGGTGTCGCTGGGGTAGTGGATGCGCAGATGCGGCATAAGGTTGAGACGCGTTGCCTCGGATACCAGCGAGAACGAGCCGGTGATGAGCGCCTGCGAGGCAATGATGGCCGCCACGGCCGAAAGCACGATGGCAAAGGGGCGCAGGGGCTCGGGGAGCATCATATAGAACGGGTTGACGATATCCATCGCGAGCAACTGGGGATTGGAATTGTTGGCGAGCAGCCAAGCGCCCTGACCCAGGTAGTTAAGGATAAGCGCCGCTTTAACAAACGGCCAGGATGCGTAGATGTTGGCCTTGCCCACGTGGCCCATGTCTGAATAGAGCGCCTCGGCGCCGGTCGTCGACAGGAAGACGAAGCCGAGCACCATGATGCCCGAGTGGTTGATGGGCGAGAACAGGAACATGACGCCGCGGATGGGGTTGAGCGCGCGCAAGATGGACAGGTTGCCGAGCATGTTGAATAGACCGGCGCCTGCCAGGAACAGGAACCACAGCGTCATGAGCGGACCGAACAGCTTGCCGATTGACGAGGTGCCAGCGCGCTGCATGGCAAACAGGCCACAGATAATGATGATGGTAATAATGATGACGTTAGTTTGCCCGTCACCCAACAGCGCGTGGCCCCACTCGATGGTGCGCAGACCCTCGATGGCCGTGGTAACCGTGACGGCGGGGGTGAGGATGCCGTCGGCGAGCAGCGCCGCACCGCCGATCATGGCGGGGAGAATCAGCCACGGTGCCACCTTGCGTACCAGGCTAAACAGGGCGAAGATGCCGCCTTCGTTGTGGTTGTCGGCCTTCATGGCGATTACCACGTACTTGACCGTGGTCACGAGCGTCATGGTCCAGATGACGAGCGAAAGCGCGCCCAGGATCATGTCCTCGCTGACGGTACCGATGCCGCCGTTGTTGGCGACGATTGATTTCATGGTGTACATGGGGCTCGTGCCGATGTCGCCATAGACGACGCCGAGCGTTACGAGCAGCATACCAGCGGAGAGGGGAATGGCTCCGTGCCCGCCTTGACCACGCTGGTCTTGGGGGCTTGCCTCCAGTTTGTTGTGTGCCACGTGGACTCCCTTAGACATCCGGTTATCTGTCTAGGACAGATACCTTTATGCCGTCTTTATACATACAAGAGCAGTTTGGCACATCAGGTTATTTTAGACAATAATCCTCAGCTGGGGATTATTTATGTACGTGGGTAGCATTTCGAAACAGGGGCTTTTAAGCACGTGCTGTCTGGGCTATGCCAGCCTTGGCGCTTGCGCGTTTGCCGGCGAGTTCGCAAAAAATCGCGCCGCCGATGATAAGCGCGGCACCCATCAGGCGGACCGGTGTTATGGCTTCGCCCAAAAGGACGGCCGAGAACACGACGGCCGAAAGCGGCTCGAGGTAGCCGACGACCGCGACGGTCTGCACGGGCAGCCTGGCGACGGCGCTAAAGTAGAGCAGGCAACCGATGCCGGTGTTGATGACGCCGAGCATGACGACGGCGCGCCAATCAATACTGGCGGCGACGCCGGCGGACAGGAATGAGGGAGCGCCCTGCGTGATGAGCGTGAGGACCAGCGCGGTCACAAAGGCGGCGCTCACCTGGAGCGTGGAGTTCTCGAGGCCTTCGATGTGTGGCGCACCCTTGCTAGCGATGACCATCAGCGCATAGCAAAATGCCGAGGCGATACCGCAGACGATACCCGCAATGGGCATATTGCCGCCTAGACCTTGCGCTGCAATGAGAAAAGCACCACAAGCAACGGCGACAAAGCCGGCGATTTTGCCGCCGGTCAGCTTTTCGCCAAAGATGAGCGGGGAGAGCGCCATAACGATGATGGGGCCACAGTAGTACAGCAGCGAGGATACGCCGACGCCGATCGTCTGGTAGGCGCGGAACAGAAAAATCCAGCTGGCGCCCAGCGCGGCTCCCGAGAGAAGGAGTGCTGCGGCTTCGCGGGGACGAGATGGCGCCTGCAGTTTATGGCGTTGGGTGATGACAAGGATAGTGACAAGCGAGAGGGCGCCCAAAAACGTGCGCAGTAGCACGATATCGGAGCTCGGCAGTGCGATGGCGGCGGCGATGATGCCGTTGGAGCCAAACAATAGCAATGCTGCTAAGTACGTAAACAGTCCGTTGTTCATGCGCTGACATCCCCTCTATATCCGAACATGTTCACTATGGGTGAACTGGCTTTAGAAGAAAAGCGAATATAATGCATGGAAAACATGACAAAAACTCATGCAAGGGCGGGGACGTGCCGTGGAGACCAATATCCAAAAGATGCAGGTGCTGCTCGAGACCGTGCGCGCCGGCAGTTTTACGCGCGCCGCCGAGCGGCTGAGCTATTCGCAGTCGGGCGTGAGCCGTATGGTGGCCGATCTTGAGGCCGATTGGGGCTTTAAGGTGCTCGACCGCAGTCGCGAGGGCGTAGTGCTTTCTGCCGACGGGCGGCAGGTCATGCCGGCTGTCGAGGCGCTCTGTGAGGAATTCACTCGCCTGCAGCGACGCGTGGATAAGATGCGTGGGCTCATGCGCGGCAAAATCTGCATCGGTACGTTTTCGAGCGTGGCGACCCACGTGCTGCCGCCGGTGATTGCGCGCTTTCGCGCCGATCATCCGGATGTCGATTACGAGCTGCTGATGGGTGATTACTCCGAGATTGAGCAATGGGTGGCGGAAGGCCGCTGCGACCTGGGTTTTATCCCGCGTGAGCCACGCGGTGCTGGCATGGCGTCGCGGCCGTTGGCGCAAGACGAGCTGATGGCCGTGGTGCCGGCAGATTCTTTGCTTGCCACGGCGGAGGTCGTCTCTCTTGCCGATTTAGCCAACGAGCAGTTTATTCTGCTAGAACGCGGCACCGATGATGAGATTACGCCGCTGTTCCGTCGGGCGGGACTGACGGTGTGCTCCAAGCTGTCGACCTGGGATGACTATGCGATTATGGCCATGGTCGAGGACGGCCTGGGCGTGAGCATTCTTCCCGCGCTCATCTTGCGCCGCTGTCAGTTCGATGTTGCCGTGCGTTCGCTCGAGGGACATCCCCATCGGCAGATCAATGCGATATATCGCACGGCTGACGTTTCGCTTGCCGCCGCTCGATTCCTTGAATACCTCTAAACGCGTACACGCCATTGTCCGCTTTGGGCAAATCTCGGAGTCCGGTACATTTTCTTATGAAATTGAACTTTCGAATGAGGTGCCGCGCTATACTGCTTGCTAAATTGAACCTTGGTTCAATTCGTGTTCTATAAATTGAACTTTGCCAGCAAGGAGGTTCCTGTGGCCCAAGAGACGTTTTGCGATCGCCTGCGACAGACTATGTCCAATCGCGACGTTCGCCAGTCGGACGTAATCCGCGCATCGGAGATGCTCGGCAAAAAACTCGGCAAGAGTCAGATGAGCCAATATGTGAGCGGCAAGACGATCCCGCGGCGCGATGTGGCTGAGCTGCTCGCCCGTATTTTGGAGGTCGATGTTACCTGGCTGCTTGCCGGCGACGCCGATCAAGGCGAGGCATCATCACCCCGCAACGATTCCAAGCCCGAACCCCATCCCTCAGCTCAAATTGCAAGGAGCACCACCATGCGTACTTTTTCTAAATCCACCAAGCTCGATAACGTCCTGTATGACGTGCGCGGTCCCGTCGTCGACGAGGCCGCCCGTATGGAGGACGAGGGCGAGCGCATCCTCAAGCTCAATATCGGCAACCCGGCGCCCTTCGGTTTCCGCACGCCCGACGAGGTCATCAAGGACATGCGCCAGCAGCTGCCCGACTGCGAAGGCTATTCCAACTCGCGCGGCTTGTTCTCCGCGCGCAAGGCGATCATGCAGTATTCGCAGATCAAGGGCCTGCCCAACGTTCAGATGGAGCATATCTACACGGGCAACGGCGTGTCCGAGCTCATTCAGCTTTCGATGAACGCGCTGCTCGACAATGGCGACGAGATTCTGATCCCCAGCCCCGACTATCCGCTCTGGACGGCGTGCGCGACCCTTGCCGGCGGTCATCCCGTACACTATCTGTGCGATGAGCAGGCGGATTGGTATCCCGACCTGGAGGATATGGAGTCCAAGATCACGAGCGCGACCAAAGCTCTCGTCATCATCAACCCCAACAACCCCACGGGTTCCGTCTATCCGCGCGAGGTGCTCGAGGGCATCGTCGAGGTTGCACGCAGGCATCAGCTGATGATCTTTGCCGATGAGATCTACGACCGCCTGTGCATGGACGGCTACGAGCACGTCTCGATTGCCTCGCTCGCTCCCGATCTGCCCTGCGTCACCTTTAGCGGCCTTTCCAAGTCGCACATGATCGCGGGCTATCGTATTGGCTGGATGGTGCTTTCGGGCAACCAGCGCTGCATGAGCGACTTCATCATGGGCATCAACATGCTCTCCAACATGCGCCTGTGCTCCAACGTGCCGGCCCAGTCGATCGTCCAGACGGCGCTCGGCGGCCATCAGTCGGTCAACGACTACATCCGCCCCGGCGGTCGTGTCTACGAGCAGCGCAACTTTGTGTATGAGGCGCTCAGCAAGATCGACGGCATCTCGGTGGTCAAGCCGCGTGCGGCGTTCTACATCTTCCCCAAGATGGATGTGAAGAAGTTCAACATCACCGATGACGAGCAGTTCGCCCTTGACCTGCTGCACGAGAAGAAGATCCTGATCACGCGCGGCGGCGGCTTCAACTGGGCTGAGCCCGACCACTTCCGCATCGTGTACCTGCCGCGCATGGAAGTGCTCAAAGAGTCCCTCGAAGACCTCGCCGACTTCTTTGACCATTACCGCCAATCGTAGGGGATTAGGTGCCTGCCGCCGCAAGAATCGAGACGTCGCAGGATAGACATACGACAGCGAGCGAGCCGCATTTGCGCCAAGGTGACGTGAAATGAGAGGGCGCTGACCTTCTGGTCGCGCCCTCGAAATTGAACGTCAGATTGGCGTGAATGCGGCTCGCGCAGCGTCAAGTGGTCCGCCGTTCGGTAGAACGGCGGAACTATATAACAATCCCGTTGCAGTGGTCGATTTCGTGCTGGATGATCTCGGCGGTGTAGCCCGAGAAGTTTTTGATGCGATGGACGAAGTTCTCGTCCAAATACTCAACCTTAATGCGGCGATAGCGGGTACAGGGGCGCTCGCCGATCAGCGAGAGGCATCCTTCGCTCGTCTGATAGGCATTGACCTGCTCAAGAATTTGAGGGTTGTACATCAGGAGCGCTCTATTACCGTCCTTAACGCAGATGATGCGTTTGCGCACGCCGATCATGTTGGCGGCGAGGCCCACGCACTCGTGCTCATGCTCGTGGAGTGTATCCAGGAGATCCTGCCCGGTCACGGCATCGTCGGGTCCCGCGTCTTCGGAAGGCAGGCGCAAAAAGAACTCGGATTTCATGATGGGCTTAATCATGGCGGGCTCCTCATGTCTTATGCTTTCGTGGACTTTTAATAATAGCGCGGAAGGAAAGCTGTGCGTCCGCGTTACAATCTTTCGATGTTGGACCATGTTGCCAGATTCGTCGTGTACGGCGTCTGGCGTAAGTCTAGGGCTCATTTTTCGCCCTGGACCGTTCCTCTGGGGCGATGCGACTGTCGTTCCAAGAGGAAGGAAATGCATGGGGAGCAAATCTCAGCAACAAGTTCAAGTAACGCCATCGGCCTCTGCGGCGATTCTCGTCGTAATGTATATTGCAGCCTTTGTTGCCGCGTTTAACGAGAACATCATTAACGTGGCGTTGCACGACATTATGGCGGCCTTTTCGGTGAGTGCCACCACGGCACAGTGGCTCGTCTCGGGCTACATGATCGTGACGTCGATTTTTACGGCCATCATGGCCTTCCTGTCCGGCCGTTTCTCGACGCGCAAGCTGCTGTTTTTCGCATGCGGATGCATGGTCGCCGGCGAAGTCCTGTGCCTGGTCGCTCCGTCGTTTAGCGTTTTGCTGCCAAGTCGTATTTTGCAGGCTGCGGGATCCGGCATCTTGTTCCCGCTCATGATGAACGTGGTGCTGTCTTGCGCCCCGCGCGAGAAGCTCGGTTTGTATCTGAGCCTGGGCGGCGCCTGCATTACGCTAGGACCGGCGTTTGGACCCGTGATCAGCGGTCTAATGTGCACGTTATTTGGCTGGAGGGCGGTGTTCGTAGTGCCGCTGGTGGGCGGTATTGCGGTCGCTGCGGCGGGCGTAAAGCTCGTTCAGAATGTCGGAGAGCGCTCGAACACCACGCTTGATATTCTGTCGGTTGTTTTGCTCGCCGCCGGCATTACGGCATTTGTGTATTCCGTAGGCGAGTTCTCGACCAATCTGACCACCGGCATCGCGACGCTCTTCGCCGCCGTTGTGCTGCTCGGCCTGTTTGCGGCCCGTCAGCTCAAGCTCGAGCATCCGGTGCTTAACGTGCGTCCCATGGCGAGCGTTCGCTTTTGGCCTGCGTGCCTGCTTGTGGTGGTGTCGATGATGACGACGTTCTCGATGAGTGTTTTGTTGCCGCTCTATTTTGAGGGCGCATACGGCATGACCGCACTTGTTGCGGGCCTGCTCATTTTGCCGGCGATTGCCTGCAACGCCGTGACCTCGATTGTGGGCGGACGCGTGATGGACGCCCGTGGTGCATGGCCGCTGCTGCCGGTCGGCTTTGCCCTGATTGCCGTGGGGCAGACTGCAATCTCGATGACGGCGGCAAGCATGAACATCGGCGTTGTCGTGGCACTGACCGTTGCAGTGTATGCCGGAGTCGGTTTGGTGCTGAGCCCCTCGCAGACGGCCGGCTTGGAGACGCTGCCTGCCGCTGAACATCCTCACGGAACGGCATTGCTCAACACGTGGAACATGATTGCCGCATCGTTTGGCCCGTCGCTGTTTATCGGCCTGCTCTCGAGTTCTGCGGCGACCGCCGACGCCGCTGGCGCTGCGACGGACGTTGCCCAGGCGATTGGATTTGCAGCTGCCGTGCGTGTGGCGGCCGTGATTGCCGTGGTCGGGTTCGTGGCGTCGCTGGTGTACGCTCGTCGCGAGTCGCACATGTCGCATTAATGTGTGCACATAGATTCTGCAGCTAGATTGGATGGAGACACCATAAACTAATGGACGTTTTGCCGAGAGGCATGAATGTTTAAAGCGCAAAGAGTGCGCGACGGGCCCCGCGAATGGGGCGATGATGCCCGAGAGGGCCAAGAAGGAGTCTCATGTCCGAGAACGAAGAGATCATGAACGAGACCGAGAACGAGACCATGGCTGCCGAGGTTGAGGCAGTCGAGACCGTGGAGACCGAAGCTGCCGAGGTTGAGGCTGCTGACGAGGTTTCCGCCGAGGAGGAGGCCGAGGTTGTCGAGGCCGCCGTTGATTACGATGACGAAGAGCTGATGGACAAGATGCAGAAGGCCGCCCGCCTGCTGCGTAGCCGTCGCTTTGCTATTTCCAAGGAGGAGGAGGCCAAGGCCGAGCGCATGGCGAACATCGAGCGCGCCATCAAGCTTCTTGACCTCAAGCCCAAGATGGAGCAGAAGGAAATGTCCGACCTGCTGGGCATGCGCCTCCGTGAGCTCGATGGCCTGATGGCCGAGGCCGAGGCTGCCGATCTGGTCGGCCGCATCGACGACGCCGAGGGCGATATGCGCAAGATCGTCGTCTTCGCTGCCGAGGATGCCGCTGAGGGCCTGGTCGAGCTTGCCAACAAGAAGGAGAAGCTCCTGCCCGAGCTTTCTTACGAGGAGGCCACCGAGCTGATGGCCGCTCTCGATAAGGTTATCGCTCCGCTCGTCGCCATGGGCCTGGACGAGGATCGCGGTCCTCGCGGCGGCCGTGACGACCGTGGTGGTCGTGGCGGCGACCGTGGTGGTCGCGGCGGCTTTGGCGATCGTGGTGGCCGTGGTGGCGACCGCGGCGGTCGCGGTGGCGATCGTGGCGGCCGTGGCGGCTTTGGTGACCGTGGCGGCGACCGTGGCGGTCGCGGCGGCTTTGGCGGCAACCGTGGTGGCTATGGCGATCGCGGTGGCAACCGTGGCGGCTTTGGCGGCAACCGTGGTAACGACCGCGGCGGTCGCGGTGGCGATCGTGGCGGCCGCAACGGCGGCGGCTTCCGCGGCAACCGCTTCTAGTTGGGTTACGCGGTTTTACCAAACCGCGTAACGGCTCGACGCTGCGCGCCCACCAGAGCGACGACTTGTCATTCAAAGAGGACGGCATGACCAGAAGGTCTATGCTGTCCTCTTTTCATGCCAATTTGTTCGCTCTGGTGGGCGCTCGCTGTCGGTGCCAAAACATCGACATTGCCATGATCCAGACCTGCTAAAAGATAGTCGTTGGGGACGTTCTTGTTTGACTGGTCATTTAAGAACGTCCCCAACGACTACGTAGCATGAGAGTGGATAATCTCCCGGTATGAGCCCATATTCATGCTCAAGGTGGGAGATTATCCACTCTCGTTTCGTTTGTTGATTTCGATGCCTACATTTGTAGGAACAGTTCGTGGAGGCGGGTGTCTTCGTCGAGTTCGGGGTGGAAGGTTACGCCGAGCTGGTTGCCCTGACGGGCGGCGACGATACGGCCGTCGACTTTCGCTAAGGCCTTGGCATTGCCGTGCACTTCGATGATGCGGGGTGCACGGATAAATGTTAATGGCACTTCACCGTCGATTCCGGACACCTGGCCCTTGGTGCGAAAACTGCCGAGCTGTCTGCCATAAGCGTTGCGCTCAACGAGTACGTTCATGGTTGCTAGGCGCGGCGTTCCCTTATCGTCGTGTGCGGCAAGATCGCGCGCCAATAGAATCAAGCCGGCGCAGGTGCCAAGGACGGGCATGCCTTCAACAATGTGGGTGCGAAGCTCCTCGAGCATGCCCAGCTCATCAAGCAGCTTCCCTTGAACGGTAGACTCGCCGCCGGGAAGTACCAGACGGTCAAAGTCCTGCTCCAAATCAGCCGCCTGCCTCAGCTCAATACAACGTGCGCCCAGCTCGGATAGTCTTGTCTCGTGCTCGGCAAAAGCGCCTTGGACCGCCAGCACGGCGACCGTCTGGTCTGCATAATCGCTCATGTGCGATCCTTTCTGCTGGACTAGCGCCCGCGCTCCTCCATGATGATCTCGATCTCGTCGGCGTTGATGCCCACCATGGCCTCGCCCAGGTCCTCCGAAAGCTCGGCAATGAGTTTGGCATCGGTGAAGTTTGCCACGGCCTTGACGATGGCGGCTGCGCGCTTGGCGGGGTCGCCGCTCTTAAAGATGCCCGAGCCGACAAAGACGCCTTCGGCGCCCAGCTGCATCATCAGCGCGGCGTCGGCGGGGGTCGCTACGCCGCCGGCGGCAAAGTTCACGACGGGAAGCTTACCCGTGGCATGGACCTCGCGCACCAGCTCGACCGGAACCTGCAGTTGCTTGGCTGCCTCAAAGAGCTCGTCGTCGCGCAGGGCAACAACGTCGCGGATCTGCTTTTGGATTTTGCGCATGTGACGCACGGCCTGAACGACGTCGCCCGTACCCGGCTCACCCTTGGTGCGAATCATAGTGGCGCCCTCGGCAACACGGCGCAGCGCCTCGCCCAGATCACGGGCGCCGCAGACAAACGGCACGTCAAACTGGGTCTTGTCGATGTGATAGACGTCATCGGCAGGGGAGAGAACCTCGGACTCGTCGATGTAATCGATCTCGATGGCCTGCAGGACCTGCGCCTCGACGATGTGACCGATGCGGCACTTGGCCATAACAGGGATGGAGACGGCCTCTTGGATGCCCTTGATCATCTTGGGGTCGCTCATGCGCGAGACGCCGCCTGCGGCGCGGATGTCGGCCGGAATGCGCTCGAGTGCCATGACGGCGCAGGCGCCCGCCTCCTCGGCGATGCGTGCCTGCTCGGGCGTGGTGACGTCCATGATGACGCCGCCCTTGAGCATCTGCGCGAGCTCGCGATTGAGTTTGACGCGATCGGCCTTGCTGGTCTGTTCTGCCATGGTTGCTCCCTTGGTTGGCATGTGCATTGCTTGACGGAACATCCTATCGGGGAGCTGGGTATGGCGAAATACTCAGTTTTCGAGATAATAACAAGGTCAGACTAATACCAGATTGAATGACTTAATAAGGTCAGGTGATAAACTCATGCTTGACTACAATTTGGAAAAACGCGGCGAAGCATCGCTCTATGAGTATGTTTACCAGCAAATTCGAGATGATATCGTAGCTGGACGCATTGTGGCGGGGGAGCATTTGCCGTCTAAGCGCGCCTTTGCCAGTCATCTGGGAATCAGTGTTATTACCATCGAGAATGCATATAGCCAGTTACTCGCTGAGGGCTATATTTGCTCAATACCACGTCGTGGCTACTACGCTTGCGAGCTTCCGGATGCACCGGTTTTGGCTTCGGCTGCGGAGGGCATCGACCGAGATGCCGTCTCTGTGGGCCCCAGCGTGCATGATGTCAACGGACAGGTCGAGCGATTCGATGCGCTTTCTCCTTCTGCTTTGGAGGCGGCGCGGCTTTGGCAAAGCGCGCTACGGGCGACGCTGGCATCCGAAGACGAGCGCGAAATCTTTTCGCCCGCACCGGCGCAGGGCACTGCTCGGCTGCGACGCGCAATTGCTCACCATCTGCACGGGACAAGGGGTATGAATGTCGACCC
This sequence comes from uncultured Collinsella sp., assembly GCA_902482035.1. Classification (GTDB taxonomy): domain Bacteria; phylum Actinomycetota; class Coriobacteriia; order Coriobacteriales; family Coriobacteriaceae; genus Collinsella. The sequence continues at coordinate 13,034 of CABSYW010000008.1, forward strand.
CAACAACATCGTTATCGGTGCGGGCGCCCAGCTGCTCGATACCATGTTGGTTCAGTTGCTTGGCGCGGACAAGGTGTATGCGGTTGAGGATCCGGGCTATTTGCGTCTGACGCGTATCTATCAGGCTATGGGCTGCAAAGTTCGACATATCCCGTTGGATGATGAGGGCGTGGACTTGAGCACTCTGCAGAAAAGCGGGACCGATGTCCTTCACCTGATGCCGTCTCACCAATATCCAACCGGCCTTGTGACGAGCATTGCGCGTCGCTATGCGCTTCTGAGCTGGGCCGCCGAGCGACCAGGTCGGTATCTCATCGAAGATGACTTTGATTGTGAGTTTCGCCTTGCCGGGAAGCCGATTCCCGCGCTCGCGTCGATCGATGCCGCCCAGTCGGTTATCTACACCAACACGTTTTCGAAGAGCCTTTCATCGGCGTTGCGTTTGGCGTACATGGTGTTGCCCGATGAGTTAATGGAGCGGTTTAGGCGCAACCTTGGTTTCTACGCCTCGTCGGTGAGCTCTGTTGACCAGGTCGCTTTGGCGCGTTTGCTGGAATCGGGTGATTACGAGCGACATGTGAACCGCGTGCGCGTTCGTGCTCGCGAGGCGCGTGATGGCCTGATGGCGCTTGTGCGGAAGGTATTTCCGGCAGGAGAGGTCTCGATCGAGCATGCAGACGCGGGCCTTTACTGTATCGTGGTTGCGGAGCGTGGAACGGGCGGAAGCACTTTTGCATGGGCCCTCACGCGCTCGAGCATCCCTTTTATCGATATCGGTGACTGTTTTTGGTGTGCCGATGGCGCATCTGTCCCTGAAAACTCAACTCAAATTCTTGTTCAGTATGACGATCTGAGTCCAAAAGTACTAACTACCTTGGAATTGCAGCTAATGGGGGCACTCTGCAACCTAAGTGAGTAGACTTTTAGCACTTTGGCGACCAGGCAGTTTTGTAACAAGCTATCTACCTGCGGTTTTGAAAAGCAGGATGACCGGCCTGCTCGGGATGTTCAAAGAAGTCTACTCACTTGCCGCGCAAAGCTTCTGCATGAGAAAAAAATGGGGTTTTCAACAGGGCTTCGTCCAGCTCTCGGCAAGCTTTTGGCCAGTTGGGGAGGGCTGTTGAAAACTTGGCAGTCCGTTCGGCGCCATTTTTGGTGCGTTCGCGCCAATGCGTGACTGACTGGGTTGAAATTCGTGTTTTCCTGTGCCTATGAAGGATCTACTTTGTGACATATCGGCTTTTAGGTACTGGCGTTTGCCTCCTCAAGTCCGCGCTTTGTGTCCGCCGCTTCCACGGCCGGAAGAAGACCGGCAGCGATATGATCTCGTCCGCAACCCGACGGCTGCGGTCGCGCTCGGTTTTCCGTTGTATACATTGGTTCGGACGAGAAACAAACGGACTTGTCCTGCCAGCATTAGGCAGCGGCTGTTTCTTGGTGAGCTCCCCAGGGAATCCGTGCTGGAAACGGAGCATGGGTTTTTGGTTACGTCTCCTCTACTGACGACATTCATCATGTCGCGGCATCTGACGGATCTTCAGCTTCTTTTGGTATTGGCGGAGATGTGTGGCTTGTTTGCGGTGTGTGCCCTGCCAGCGGCACTTGAGGCGGAGCTTTCGCGTGCAATTGATTCGGGCGCGATTTCGACAACGTTCGGTTGGGTGCGCTGCCCGTCCGAGGACGGCACCGCCTCAAATTTATGGCGTCGAGACGCTTTGGTTTTGGGCGGAGACCTTGACCGTTTTTGTTCAGATGTTTGCGGGATGCGTTACGGCAATAGATTTATGGCGGTATCGCAACTCGTTCCATTGGGTGCCGCGTCGCCTTTTGAGGTCGAGGCGTATTTGTTGCTTGGACTGCCGCGAGCCCTGGGAGGCGAAGGGTTTTGCGGCATAGAGCTCAATGTCGAAGTGACGTTAAGCACAAGTGCTCGAGCGATTGTGGGAAAGTCCCGTGTATATATCGACCTACTTCTTTCTTCGCCGGACGGTAGGCGACAGGTGGCCATTGAATGTCAGGGAAAGGCCTCGCACGGACGCGCGGGGGATGGCTTGCGTGACGCTGACCGCATGACGGCCCTTCAGGCCATGGGCTACGATGTGCTTCTCCTTACACACAGACAGATATCGGATGAGGATAGATTCCGCGCGATCGTTAAGGCCGTATGCAGGATGCTCGATGCTGAATATCGTGATAAAAGCTCGGATGAGCAAAGGGCTGAGGCATTACTCCGGTCTGAACTATTCATTGACTGGACAAAATTGGGAGTAATCGACGGAAAGATGCCCGTTAGACACAAAATGGCTCGATCGTGGACGGCTGCGAATCTAAGTGAGTAGACTTTTGGCACTTTGGCGACCAGGCCGTTTTGCAACAAGTCATTTACCTGCGGCTTTATAAAGCAATATGGGTGGTGTGCTCGGCAAGTTCCAAAAAGTCTACTCATTTAGTTTTTGACGAGAAGCCGATGCCGAAGGCGGTCCTATTTCAGGGCGTTAACAAGTTCGTGAGGCACGAAAAAGGCCCGAACCAATATGGTCCGGGCCTCATCAAGCTAGAGGTTATGTCTCAGGCGGTTGGCTTAGCCAAAGTAGCGCTTGAGCAGGCCGGCGAAAGCCTTGCCGTGGCGGGCCTCGTCGCGAGCCATCTCGTGCACGGTGTCGTGGATGGCATCGAGGCCAGCGGCCTTGGCGCGCTTAGCAAGATCGGTCTTGCCGGCGGTGGCGCCGTTCTCGGCCTCAACGCGCATCTCGAGGTTCTTCTTGGTGGAGTCGGTCACGACCTCGCCCAGGAGCTCAGCGAACTTGGCGGCATGCTCGGCCTCCTCGTGGGCAGCCTTCTCCCAGTACAGGCCGATCTCGGGATAGCCCTCGCGATGGGCGACGCGAGCCATGGCCAGGTACATACCGACCTCGGAGCACTCGCCCTCAAAGTTGGCGCGCAGGTCGGCAACGATGTCCTCAGAGACGCCCTCCATCTTGGCGACGCCCACGACGTGCTCGGCAGCCCACTCGAGCTGGCCCTCCTCCTGCTTCAGGAAACGAGAACCGGGAACGCCGCACTGGGGGCACTTGAAGTCCTCGGGCAGCTGGTCGCCGTCGAACTCTTCCACATAACCGCAAACGGGGCAAACAAACTTCATGATTCGATCCTTTCGATCGATGGCGATTGCGCGCTCGTCCGGTCCCGTAAGGGCCCTCTCCGGACGTGCGTCTTGACGAGTTCTATTATCCATAAATGCAACCAAATGTGAAGCCTATTAGGAATGATTTTTAATAAAACAATTTTGAGATATGAAGATGTTGATTGATTAACGATTGGCAGGCCGTCTTTGACCGCCGCTGAGTACAATCGGGCGAGCAAATGTTGACCTATCAACAAATGAAGGAGTTTCCTTTATGCATCTAGCCCTTCGTGCCTGGTGCCGAACATATCAGACGGTTTTTCGCATTGCATTGCCGATCCTGCCCTATACCGAGCCGCGCATTTTAGAGCATGCCGAGGATGTGCCCGCGGTGCTTCAAAAGCGCTCGATCCAGAAGGTCCTTATCGTGACGGATCCCGGCATTGCCCGTCTGGGGCTCACGGCACCGCTCGAGACGGCGCTCGCATCCAGGGGGATTGGCGTTACGGTCTATGCCGAAACGCGTGCAAACCCCACGGTTTCAAACGTGGAAGAAGCGGCGTCCCTGTATCGAGAGAGCGCCTGCCAGGCCATTATCGGCTTTGGCGGTGGCTCGGCCATGGACTGTGCCAAGGGCGTGGGCGCACGCATTGCGCAGCCAAACAAGCCCATCAACAAGATGCGCGGCCTGCTGCGGATTCATCGTCGCCTGCCGCTGCTCATCGCCGTTCCCACTACCGCCGGTACGGGAAGCGAAGCCACGCTTGCGGCGGTAATTACCGATGACGGGACGCACTACAAATACCCCATTAACGACTTTGTGCTCATCCCGCGTTTTGCAGTCCACGACCCCGAGTTTACGTGCGGCTTGCCCGCTTCCATTACGGGGCAGACGGGCATGGACGCCCTGACGCATGCCGTTGAGGCCTTTATCGGGCGAAGCACCACGCCCTATACGCGTAAGATGGCGCGACAGGCGGTGCAGCTTATCCACGACAATTTGCTCGAGGCCCATGAGCATGGTGACGACATGCGCGCTCGTCGCAATATGCTTTCGGCGGCGTATAAGGCGGGCGTTGCGTTTACCCGCTCCTATGTCGGATATGTGCATGCCATCGCGCACAGTCTGGGCGGGCGTTACGGGATTCCGCACGGCTTGGCCAACGCCATCATCCTGCCGCACATGCTTCGCGCCTATGGCGAAGCTGCTGCTCCTAAGCTCGCTGATCTCGCCCGCATGGCCGGCATCGTGCCGGTTAACGCGCAGGACAGCCTGGCGGCCGAGGCCTTTATCGATTGGATCGATTGCATGAACGAGATCCTGGGAATCCCCAAATATGTCTCGGGCATTCGCCGCTCCGACATTCCCGAGATGGCGGCGCATGCCGATGCCGAGGCCAATCCGCTGTACCCCGTTCCGCTTTTGATGGACCGCTTGGAGCTCGAGCGTATGTACGAGGTCGTCGCGGGTGGTATGTTTGAGGACGAGAACTAGGAGGGTGCCATGAACACCGAGGAAATTGCGCGCATCGTCGGCGATCAGCGCACTTACTTTAAAACGCACGCTACGTTTGATGTCGATGCCCGACGTCGCGCGCTCGTGAGTTTACGCGATGCGGTACGGGCGCACGAGGCCGATATTGCCCATGCACTCAAGACCGATTTGGGAAAGTCGCATGACGAGGCATATATGTGCGAGATCGGCACGTCGCTTTCCGAGATTCGTCATCAGATCGCTCACGTGGCTCGATGGAGTCGTCCGCGCCTGCGTCCGTGTGACCTTGCCAACGCCGTGAGCGCGTGCAAAACGCAAGCCGTGCCCTATGGCGTCACGCTCATCATGGCTCCGTGGAACTACCCGTTTTTGCTAACACTCGAGCCGCTCGCCGGCGCCCTTGCCGCGGGCAATACCGTGGTCATCAAGCCGAGTGCCTATGCTCCGGCATCGAGCGCGGTGCTCAAGCAAATCTGTGAAGAGGCATTTGATCCGCGCCTGGTGACGGTTGTCGAGGGCGGGCGCGCCGAGAACGAAGCGTTGCTCGATGAGTGCTGGGACAAGATCTTCTTTACCGGTAGCGTTCCGGTCGGCAAGCTCGTCATGGAGCGCGCGAGCAAAAACCTCACGCCTGTGACGCTTGAACTGGGTGGCAAGAGCCCCTGTATCGTGGATGCCTCCGCAAACTTGAAGGTGGCAGCACGCCGTATCGCCTTTGGTAAGTGGCTCAACGTGGGGCAGACCTGCGTGGCGCCCGACTACCTGCTGGTCGATGCGCGCGTGCACGACGAGCTGCTGGACCTTATCAAGGAGGAGGCCCGCCGTATGTTTGGCGAGCATCCGCTCGATAACGAGGACTACGGGCATATCGTCAACGCCAAGCATTTTGCGCGTGCGCGCGGGCTGATTGATCCCGATAAGGTCGTGCTTGGAGGTACCGCGCGCGAGACGTCGCTCAAGATCGAGCCGACGATTTTGGACGGCGTGACCCCCGATGACGCCGTGATGCAGGAGGAGATTTTCGGCCCCATCTTGCCGGTGCTGACGTTTGAGAGCCTAGACGAGGCCGAAGCGTTTATTACGGATCGTCCAACGCCGCTGGCCCTGTATATCTTTAGCCAGGACCGTACGGTTCAACAGCGCTTTGTGCGCTACGTGCCCTTTGGCGGCGGCTGCGTCAACGACACCATCATGCACTTGGCTACGAGCCATATGGGCTTTGGCGGCATGGGCGCGAGCGGTATGGGGCAGTACCATGGCCGCGAGAGCTTCGATACGTTTAGCCACAAGAAGAGCATCGTGAACAAGGCAACCTGGCTGGACGTGCCGTTTCGGTATGCGCCCTACGCAAGCTGGAAGCACAAATTCGTGCGCATGTTTGTGCATTAGAAAAGGGCGCAGGTAATACGAACAAGTGTTCCTATTACCTGCATTTTGCGTTAGACTACTGTTATGGAGCACGGATGGGCCAACTCCCTTTAGAAGGGATTTGGTATGAACGTAAGCGATGTTATTTCGTTATTGGCGTTGTTGATTGCGGCTATCGAACTCGGTCTGTTTATCGGCCGAATGAAATAGCCGCCCCCGCGTAAGCGAAGACGGCCACTTCTCACGATGAAAACGTGTATCGGAGTTGGCAAGACCCGCGGCAACGGGTGCCATCCGTGTTCCTATCTTATCTGCAAGCGTTCTGTCGCGCAAGCGTTGAGGCAAACGATTGAAGGACGCAGACAGGATGTATTTGTGTCCGCACGGGACCGTAGACTTCTCAATAAGGTTACACACCGGTTTATCCGGCTGTTAGAGGAGCTGCTATGTACGAGCCTTCACGTGTTCTTCTGTCATTTCACATTGCAGGATTTCAGTATGCCGATGGCGCCTTGGTCCTGGGCGATCTTAAAGCGGGCGATAAGCTGACGCTGTGTGCCGAGCGCGATAATCCCCATGACCCTGAGGCGGTTGCGATCTATTACGGCAACACCAAGCTTGGCTATGTTCCGGGAAACGAGGTCGGCCCGCTGTCCTTGATGATGTATTACGGCCACGAGGACGTATTTGAGGCCCGCGTGCAACAGGTTGCTCCCGAGCGCAGCCCGTGGCATCAGGTGCGCGTTGGCCTCTATGTGGTGGATGCTCGCTAATCGGTAAGGGAAGCTGCCATGTTTGACGACGATGACCTGTTCGATTTGACGGATGATCCGTTTGAATGGGATATGCTACTCGATGACGATGAGTTGGAGCAGGGCCGTAGGAAACGGCAGGACAAGAAAACTCAGGGTGACGCTTCGAAAAAGCAAGACAAGCGCCGCCGCGGACTGTTCGGCGGGCTCTTTGGCTAACCGCTGCATCGCTGTGTCTGTATACTTAGCACCAGTTTGACGCGTTGCGAAATGAGGGCATAGACGATGATGTGGTTTACCGCCGACCTACACCTGGGCGATACGAATATCTTGCACGATATGGATCGACCGTTTGATTCGGTCGAGGAGATGAACCGCAGGGTCACCGATGCCATTAATGAGTGCGTGGCGGCGGACGACCGTCTCTATATCTTGGGAGACTTTACCTATCGTTTGCCCCTAGCGGACGCCGTGCACCTGCGCGAGCGTATCGAATGCAAGAATGTGACGCTCATCTGCGGTAACCATGACGGCGACTGGGAAGATCCCGACGCCCCGCAAATTTGGGAAGACGTGCGCGATTACCTGGAGGTTGCTCCCGGCTATGCCAAGGGCCATCGTCTGGTGATGAGCCATTACCCCATGCTCAGCTGGAATGGTAAGGCGCGTGGTGCCATCATGCTACACGGGCATATCCACAGCAGAGGAGACCGCACCAACGTGCGCAATCGCGACCGCGAACGTCCTATCTTTCGCTACGATGTCGGCCTCGACGCCAACGAGTACAAGCCCGTAAGCCGCGACCAGATTCTTAGCTTCTTTGGGCTATAGGGCGCCAGAACCACCACAATAGGGATAGGCACCTTTGCGGTGGTTCCGGCGCCGTTGCCATTATGGCGGCGGCGCCTTTTTTGTCCGTGCAGCGCGGTAGAGTGTAGGCGGTTGAAATTTGCGTTCATCGAGGAGCTGCTATGAATGAGATCAAGTGCCCGCATTGTGGCGAAGTCTTTAAGGTCGATGCGTCTGGCTATGCGGATATTGTCAAGCAAGTGCGCGATGCCGAGTTTTCGCGCGACCTGGATGAGCGTGTGAAGGCAGTCCAGCGCGAGGGCGAGCAGGCGCTGGAGCTTGAGCGCTCGCGTTTGACGGCTGCCTTGCAAAAGGCAGAGTCTCAGCGCAACGCTCAGCTTATCGAGCAGAAGAACGCTGCAGCTCAACAGCTGGCACAAGAGGTTGCCAAGCGCGATGCTGAGCTTGCCGAGCTGCGCGCCAAGCTCGAGGGCGCTGCCGCAGAGCGCGAGAGTGCAAGCCAGCGCGCGGCGATTGAGGCCCGTGCCGACGCTCAAAAGGAAAACGCCGAGCTTCAGCGAGAAATCGACAATTTGCGTGCGCAGCTGGAGCGCAAAGATGACGAAGCTAAGCTCGTCGAGTCGGCGGCGCGCAACGCTGCTCAAAACGATTTAGCTGCACGTGATGCTCAGATTGCCGAGCTGCAGGCCAGGCTTGCCGCGGCGGACAAGGCCCAGGAGATGGCGCTTGCCGCCGCTGCGGCTGAGTCGCAGCGCGAGCTCGATGCCGCTCGCAGCGAGGCCGAGCGCGCGCTTACTGACTATCGCGCGACGGTACAAGAGAAGTTTTCCGCCGCTAAGGCACAGTCCGAGCAAGAGGCCGAGGGTCTGCGCGCCCAGCTGCGCGAGCAGGAACTGATGGCAAAAATGAACCTGTCGGAGGCGGTTGCCGCGGCGGAGCGAGAGCGCGATGAGGCACGTGCCAAGCTGACGAGTGAGCTGGCGGTGCGCGATTCTCGCGAGGAACAGGCTAAGGCGGCGCATGAGCTCGAGCTCGCGCAGGCCAAGCGCGCGAGCGATGACCTGATTCGCTACAAGGACGAAGAGATTGAGCGTCTTAAGGACATGAAGGTACGCCTGTCCACCAAGATGGTGGGCGAGTCGCTCGAGCAGCACTGCGAGACCGAGTTCAATCGCCTGCGCATGACGGCGTTTCCCAACGCGTACTTCGAGAAAGATAACGATGCGTCCGAGGGCACCAAGGGCGACTTTATCTTCCGCGAGTGCGACGCGAGCGGCAACGAGGTCATTTCGATTATGTTCGAGATGAAAAACGAGAACGACGAGACCGCGACCAAGCACAAAAACGAGGACTTCTTTAAGAAACTCGATCACGATCGTCGCCAGAAAGGCTGTGAGTACGCGGTGCTCTGCACACTGCTCGAGCCCGAAAGCGAGCTTTACAACGCCGGCATCGTGGACGTGAGCTATCGCTACGAGAAGATGTACGTGATTCGCCCACAGTTCTTTATTCCCATGATCACGCTTCTTCGCAACGCCGCCATGGGTTCGCTGCGCTATAAGCAGGAACTGGCGGAGTACAAACAGCAGAATATCGACGTCACGAACTTCGAAGCCAAGATGGAGAAGTTCAAGAATGATTTCGGTCGCAACTACGAGATCGCGAGCCGCAAGTTCCAAACGGCGATTGATGAGATCGACAAGACGATTAGCCACCTGCAGAAAACCAAGGAGGCGTTGCTGTCCTCCGAGAACAATCTGCGCCTAGCCAACAAGAAGGCGGACGATCTTACCATTCGCAAGCTCACGTGGGGCAACAAGACCATGAAGGCCGCGTTTGACGAGGCGCGCGGGGCTGCGACAGAGACAAACGATGAGCCAGCCGAGGCGGATTCGTATGAGGTCGAGGGTGCCGAGTAAGGCATAGCGTATAGTGCAAAAGTGGGGCCGCTGGCGATATTGCCAGCGGCCCCGTTTCGTTCCGGTAAGTTCGGCTAGTCTTCGAGCAGGTCCTCGATAAAGCCGACACGGTAGTTTTTGAAGATGACCTCGCCGCCGTCTTGCGTGGCGTCCAGGTCGACATCGCCCATGATGCCAAAGTCGTGGTCGCCATCCTCGTCGGCAAAGATCTGGTGCACGTGCCATACGTGCGCGGTCTTCTCGTCGGACTCGTCAATGGAAAACATCGCGGCGCTGCGGGCATCTCCGTCGGTGAGGATTTCCTCGTGCTGCTCGTGGTAAGCGTCGAGTGTTTTTTGCCAGCGGATCTCGCTCATGCCCCAGTCGTCGTCGAGCTCGCCCAGGTCGCGAACGTGCTCGCGGGCGGCAAGGGTCACGCGGCGGAAGAGCGCGTTGCGCACCAATAGCGTGCAGCCGCGACGGTCCGCCACGACCTCGTCGATGCCCTGCGGCGGCGCAGCATCGAGGGCTGCCGGGTTGCCGGCGTTCTCCCACTCATCCACCAGGCTCGAGTCCACCGAGCGCACCACAAAGCCCAGCCACGAGATAATGTCGCGCAGGCGCTCGTCGCGCTTCTCGATGGGCACGGTGCGGTCGAGTGAACGGTAGGCCTCTGCTAGGTAGCGCAGCAAAATGCCCTCGGAGCGGGCGATGCCGAGCTTTTGGATATAGCCCTTAAAGTCGCTCGCGCTCTCCAGCATGTCGCGCAGGACGCTCTTGGGCGAGAGCTGGTAGTCGTTGGCCCAAGGTACTTCTTGGCAGTACTTGTCGAAGGCGGCATCGAGCAAGTCCTCGAGCGGCTTTTCGTAGGTGACGTCCTGAATGCGCTCCAGACGTTCCTCGTACTCTATGCCGTCGGCCTTCATTTCGGCTATCGCGCGGTCGCGCGCGGCGCGCTCCTGTGCGCGCAGCACCTGCTTGGGATCCTCGAGCGTTGCCTCGACCATCGAGATCAGATCCATGGTATAGGTCTCGCTCTCGGGGTCGAGCAGCTCCAACGCGGCAAGCAAGAACGGCGAGAGCGGCTGATCGAGTGCGAAGTCCTCGGGCAGATCGACCGTCAGCGCGTAGTCGATGTCCGGCGCGGCGTCAGCCGGAGCGTCGGGCGCGGGCGGCACCTCGGTGCGAACGACGACGCCGGAATCGATGAGTGTGGCGAAGATTTCGTCGGCGCGAACCTCGAGCTTGGCCTTTTCCTCGGGAGTCTGCAGGCTCGTTTCGATGAGGTCGTGTACGCGGGCTCGGGCATCGCCGCCCTGCTCGACCACGCTAATCACCATGGAGTGTGTGATGCGAAGGCGCGGCTTGAGCGTCTCGGGCTGCGTCTCGATCAGGCGCTCAAAGGTCTGCTTGTTCCAGGTGACAAAGCCCTCGGGGGCCTTTTTCTTTTTAATCTTGCGGAGCTTCTTGGGGTCGTCGCCCGCCTTGGCCATGAGCTTAGCGTTCTCGATCTCGTGCTCCGGGGCCTCGGCGATGACCATGCCCTCGGTATCGAAGCCCGAACGGCCGGCGCGACCAGCGATCTGATGGAACTCACGGGCGCGCAGGCGACGCATCTTGTAGCCGTCGAACTTGGTGAGCGCGGTGAGCACCACGGTGTGGATGGGCACGTTGATGCCGACGCCGAGCGTATCGGTACCGCAGATGACGGGCAGCAGGCCCTGCTGCGCCAAGCGCTCGACCAGCAGGCGATAGCGCGGCAGCATACCGGCGTGGTGCACGCCGACGCCGCATCCAAGCAGGCGTTTGAGAATCTTACCAAAGGCCGTGGAGAAGCTCGTCCCCTTTGCCGCTTCTTTGATGGCTTCGCGCTGCTCTTTGCTGGCGATGCCGAAATTGGCAAGCGACTGCGCCGTCGCAAGGGCGGCGTCCTGGCTAAAGTGCACGATATAGAGCGGGGCCTCGTCACGGCGCATGGCGAGCTCGACCGTGCCCTCGAGGGAGGTCGTCACATAGTCGTAGCTCAGCGGAACAGGGCGCGGGGCGTCGACAACCAAGTCGCAAGTAGCGCCGGTGTGTTCCTCGAGTGAGGCGGCGATGGCGGTGACATCGCCGAGCGTGGCGCTCATGAGCATGAATTGCGTGTGGGGCAGGGTGAGCAGCGGCACCTGCCAGGCCCAACCGCGGTCGGGGTCGGCAAAGTAGTGGAACTCGTCCATGGCCACGCAGCCCACGTCGGCATCTTCGCCCTCGCGCAGTGCGTCGTTGGCAAGGATTTCGGCCGTGCAGCAGATGACGGGTGCCTTGGTGTTGATATGCGTATCGCCGGTGATCATGCCGACGTTATCGCGGCCGAGCACCTGCACAAGGTCGAAAAACTTTTCGCTGACCAGAGCCTTGATGGGGGCCGTGTAATAACAGCGCTTGCCTTGCGCCATGCCCATAAAGAGCATGCCTAGCGCGACAAGCGACTTGCCCGATCCGGTCGGTGTTCCCAAAATGACATGGTCACCGGCGGCTAGATCCATGAGGGCCTCTTCCTGGTGGTCCCACAGCTCAATACCGCGGTCGCTTGTCCATTCAAAGAAGCGTTCGAAGGCCTGATCGGGCGTGAGCCATGGTTCGGGCTCGCTACCATCCTCGGGCTCCCACCAGGTGGGGGAGAGCGCGCCGAGCGAGCCGAATTCGGCTTCGGTTCCCGTGCCGCCCGAGAATGAGCTGGCGGCGCCGGCGCCGGAAACGGTGCTGGCGGCGGTATCTGTCGTGGTCTGTGCCATGTGGTTGCTTTCTCTCGCGTTTGTCCGCCAACTATTATGGCGTAGCGGCGGCGCGGGGTGCCAGCGCGCGAGAAAATGCAGGAAATGGGCGTTCTGCCCGGCCGTTTGGTGCAGTTGCCAGCTAAGTGAGTAGACTTTTTGCGATATCGCGAGCACATGGCTTTTGCGCAAGGGCTCTACCTGCGGTTTTAGTTTTCGCTATGCGGGTTGTGCTTGGCTATTGCTAAAAAGTCTACTCACTTAGGTTTGAGGACCGTTCGCTGGCGCCTATTTGCGCTTGTCTGCCGATGCTGCGACCATCAGAAGCCCCTAGGACTCTTGCGGTAAGCGCTTCTTGCCTTTGCGGGCGCGGTTTTTAAAGTTCTCGACGGCCTCTTCCATGCCGAGGGGCACGTAGGTGAGCTCATCGAGATTGTCGGGCAGGTAGCAGGCAAGGCTTTGCTCCTGCACGCGGCCCGCTTGGAGCTGTTCATCGCTGGGCAGCGCGTCGGGAGTGGCGCAAATGCCATAGACAGTGGCACCCATCTCGCGCGTGCGGCATTCATATTCGGTCTCGGGATGCTCGGGATGGTCGCGGCGAACGTCGTCACTTACCCAAAGTGTGTCGTAGCCGGCCGCGGCAAACTGCCCCAGGGCATAGTCGCGCAATGGCTTGCTGTCGGTTCGCAGCGTGACGGTGGCGCCGGCTGCAAAGAGCGGGCGGTAGAGCATCAGATGGTCGACATGGACGAGTCGTTTTTTGGCGTACTTGGCCTTGGGCTGCGGCGTGGGAAAGTTGATGGTGATGGCATCGAGCTCGCCTGCGGCAAACAGCTGCGGCAGCGATGCGGCGCCTCGGGGCAGGACGAGTGCGTTGGATAGCTTCTGCTCGCAGATTTTCTGTGCGGCATAGGCGATGCAGATGGGCTCCTGGTCCATACCGATAAAGAGCGTGTTTGACTCGTGGGCCGCGCGCTCTACAAGGTACGTTCCCTTGCCACAGCCAAGATCCAGGTGAAGGTGTTCGAAGGGCTTGCCGCCTGCGGGCGCACAGGCCTCGCGCCAATCTCCGGCATAGGCCTCGGGGTTCGTCTCAATCGCATCGGCGTAGCGCTCCAGGCGCTCCTCGAGCACAAAGTTCTTAGGCGTGCGAACGTGGACGGCTCCCATGAGGCTCCTTGGTCATAAGTGTGGAACGCATGGTTGCACGTTCCGTCAATGGGTTGAAAAAAGGGTGGGCATAGTTTGCCCGAAAGATGCGATGCGGCTCGAAGGCGAGTCGTCGGTGCCTACAGACGCTTGAGAATCACATAGCGGTTGAGCTCGCCGCTGCGACCGTCGGCATGGAAGCGCTCAAGCTCGCGCACGGGGACCTCGCCGCTCTTGTAGAACGTACGGACGCCGCGCACCAGGTCGGTGATCTGCTGATCGTCAAAGTGATGGCAGTAGCGGTAGGCGTGGCGGTCGTTTTGCCAGCCAATGAGGTGGTCGCCGGCTTCAAACTGCGCGGAATCGTAACCCTCAAACGGCGGGGTGAGCTCGGCGCGGGCCTCGGCACGAACGGCCTTGCGCGCCATGCGCTCGTCGTTCATAAACTCCCAAAAGCTGATGGCGATGATGCCACCTGGGCGCGTCTGACGCACCAGGGCGTCGAGCACGCGTACGCGATACTCGCACGACGGTACGTGGTGCATAAAGCCAAAGCAGACCGAGATGTCGGCGAGCGGGGCGTCGAAAAGCACGTCGGGCGTCTCGGCGGGGTTGAGCTTCATGAGGGCGTCGAGCACATCGAGTTCCTGGAAGTGCAGGTTGGGAATGCGCAGCGCGTGGCCATGTGCATCGATGGCCAAGTCTTGGCACGAGTCGACGCCATAGAACTCGAAGGGGCAGCTGGCGTCTGCCGAGGGGTTTGCGCCGTCAACGCCCTTGGCGGCAAGTGCGCCGCCGGCGGCAAAGTTCTCGAATCGCATATTGCCGCAGGCAAGATCGAAGACGCGGACGGGATGCTCAATCGTGGCGACGTCGAGCTGCCCGAGTGCGATGTCCATGGTGCGCACCCAGCCGGGCCAAGGGGCCTGGCGCGTATCGGAAAAGGAGGCGGAGTGCTCGCGATAGAACGTATTGTTGAGCTGGATGAGCGATGAGGCGAAATCGCGGTTCACGGCGCGGGACTCCCTCCGTTGGCGGTGCGGAATAAACAGTACGACCATACTACCGTTAACGCAGCAACGGGGACAACCAAGCTACGGGTCATTGCTTTGTTTGGACACATTTCCGCAGCTCATATGCACCCGCAACCGCCGGTTGTCAAAAATCTCACTAGAATAGGTGGCATGCTTTTGGCAGTGGCGGATATATTTTTAACTGTGCAAGGCGCCTTAAGAACAAAAACGGTCCGGCGACACGGCTGGCATCACATAGGAGGAACCATGAATGTAGAAACTGCACAGCGGCTCGCCGACCTTCGCCGCAGCAAGGGCTTTAGCCAAGAAGGGCTGGCGCGAAAGCTGGGGCTGTCGCGCCAGGCGGTTAGTAAATGGGAGCGTGCGGAGAGCTCGCCCGATACCGAGAACCTGATCTCGCTCGCCAAGCTCTATGGTGTGAGTCTGGACGAGCTGCTCAATCCGAGCGATGAGATTGAGGACGATATCGAGTTTGAGAACGAGGACCGCGCTCGTCAGCGCGAGGCCGAGGCGGCAGAGCGCGCCCGCACCCATGAGGCGGCGGCGCGCGCCACCGAGGCGGCAACGCAGGCAAGTGACGCGGCAGCCAAGGCGGCGCAGGCGGCAAGCTGGAGTGCGCAGGCTGCCAATGCGGCGACGGCTCAGGTGACGGGTACCGGTGCGGCTGGTCCGACTCCGGTGAAGGGTCCGTTCCAGTCATTCCCGTATTGGGCCGTGTGCTGGCTGCTGTTCTTTTTACTGATGTTCCTGTTTGGTGCCGGCCCCTTTGCTGCGCTGATCTTCTTCACGATTCCCATCTATCACTGGGTGGCGCGTGCACTCGATGGCGATTGGGCGCGCGGGGATATTCAGGTTG
The DNA here is from genome assembly GCA_902482035.1 of uncultured Collinsella sp. GTDB lineage: Bacteria > Actinomycetota > Coriobacteriia > Coriobacteriales > Coriobacteriaceae > Collinsella. The sequence continues at coordinate 28,276 of CABSYW010000008.1, forward strand.
GTCCGGCACCGGTGGCGGTCAGGGCCCAGGGGAAGGATACTTCTGCGGAACCTGATGCTGACGTGGCTACCGCGGCCACCGCTGAGCCATGTGCCAAAGAAGGGGACGAATGATGAAGCTTTCGCATGAATCCAAGCTGCGCCTGGGCGTCGGCATCGGAGCGTTTGTACTGATTATCGGGCTTGTTTTTGGCGTTTCGCGGACTTTGATTCATTTTGATGGCCCGTGGGATCTCGACGATGTTATACCCGGCTTGTCCGGTATGGACGATGTGGTTGATGACGACGATTTTATGAACGATGGCGGTAACTATTCCGCTCGGCCTCAGCAGCTTTCGTGTACGACCTTTGATGCCGATGAGTTTCGCTACCTCGATTTCGATATCGATGCGGCTACGGTGGACGTCAAGGTTATTGATGGTAACAAGGCTCGCGTTATCGAGCGGGGACGCGTTGCCAATGGTATGGATGCCTCCAAGGCCGCGACGCAGAACATCGCATCCGTCGAGGACTCGACGCTCAAGGTTTCCCAGTTTGGAAGTGATGACGGTAAGGCAATCGATCGCTCAGTTACGGTCGAGCTGCCGCGCCGTGTTGCCGAACATCTGAAGGGAGTCAACGCGCACGTGGGCTCGGGTGATCTGCAGATTGCCGGTGTCACCTGTGATGGTTTCGACCTTTTCCTGGGTGCGGGAGATGTAGAGTTTGCGGGCAGCGTGACTGATGCGCTCAGTGCTGAGGTAGGTTCGGGCGATGTGACGTTCGAGCTCTACCAGGCCCCCGCGAAGTCGATGGACGTGAGTGTGGGCTCGGGCGATGTGGAGATGATGGTTCCGAACTCGACGGGCTTTAAGGCGAGCCTTACCTTGGGCAGCGGCGACTTCGAGAGCGATTTCCTTCCGCTTGGCTACGACGGCGAGACCATTTTGAATCTTGAATTCGATAACGGCGATAAGTCTGCTACGTATCGTTTTGAGGTCGGTTCGGGCGACATGTCATTTGATTCAGAGTGACGGGCGGTTATCGAAGACTTATATACCATAGCTGCGCTGTTTGATGGAGGCGCCGGAGCCGTGACGGGCTCCGGCGCCTTTGCCTTTACAATGGGGTCATGGAACAGATTATCTTGAACATACTCGAGGCTCTGCGTCGCGGCGAGACCGTGGACGACAAAGCGCTCGTCAAACTGATACATGCCGAGGCGCGCCGTGAGGGTGCCGACAAACGCGATTTGGCCAAGCGCCGTCTGCTGCCGTTCTACCAGCGGGTAAAACGTGAGGAGCCGGCTCGTTGGGCTGGGTGGAATGTCGATGCCGAGCTGGAACGTCGACTGCTGCAGGTGCTGCGTATGAAGCCTCGTCGCACGGCTTCGGGCGTGGCGACCATTACCGTTATCACCAAGCCCTGGCCATGCTCGGGCGATTGCCTGTTTTGCCCCAACGATCTGCGCATGCCCAAAAGCTATCTGCACGCCGAGCCGGCGTGCGCCCGTGCGGAGCAAAACTGCTTCGACCCGTATCTGCAGGTGAGCGCTCGTCTGACCGCGCTTTCGCAGATGGGACATGCGACCGACAAGATAGAGCTCATTGTGCTCGGCGGTACCTGGAGCGACTATCCGCAAGGGTATCAGGCGTGGTTTATGTCGGAGCTTTTCCGTGCGCTCAATGACGATGCCGTCGCCGGTGTGGCGGCAAACCCCATGTTGGCGCGTCCGGGCATCAGCCGTGTCGAGGCAGGGCGCCTGCTCGATGACGCTCCCGCCGATGCCCTGCCGCCGGTGGTAACAGAGCGCCGCGAGCGCTATCGGGCTGCCGGCATTGCGACCGACGAGGCCGAGCTTGCGAGCGGCGTTGCCGACGAGCAGGGGCGTGTGGATGCTGTCGTTGGTGGCTATAACCGCGCAGTGCGTCGTCTGTACGGCCCCGGTACGCCATGGGGCGAGGCTGCCGAGTGGCAGACGGCAACGATGGAGGAGCTTGAGCGTCAGCAGCGCATCAACGAGACGGCGAAGCATCGCGTGGTGGGGCTCGTTATCGAGACCCGCCCCGATGCCGTGACGCCACAGGCGCTCACGCTCATTCGTCGTCTGGGCTGCACCAAGATTCAGATGGGCATCCAGAGCCTCGACCAGCATTTGCTCGATATCAACGAGCGTCGCATTTCGGTGGCTCAGATCGAGCAGGCGTTTTCGCTTGCGCGCCTCTTTGGCTTTAAGATCCATGCGCATTTTATGCTCAACTTATTGGGCGCCACACCCGAGGGGGACAAGCGCGACTACGAGCGCTTTATGACCGAAGGGGCCTTTATGCCCGACGAGGTCAAGGTCTACCCGTGCGCGCTCATCGAGGGCTCGCGTCTGGTGGGCTGCTATGAGCGCGGCGAGTGGCGTCCCTATACCGAGGAAGAGCTGCTCGATGTGTTGGCCGACGACATCGTGGTGACGCCGGCGCTCTGCCGCATCAGTCGCATGATCCGCGACTTTAGCTCCGACGACATCATGGTGGGCAACAAGAAGCCCAACCTGCGTCAGCTCGTTGAAAACCGCTTGTCGGCTCGTGGGGAAGGCGCGACAGTGCGTGAGATTCGCTATCGCGAGATTAGCACGGCGGGCGCCGACTTGCATGAGCTGACCCTTGACGAGGAAGTGGCGTACGAGACGCCGGTGACGCACGAGCGCTTTTTGCAGTGGGTGACGCCGCAGGGCAAGATCGCGGGCTTTTTGCGTCTGTCTCTGCCCGATCGTGCTTTTGTTGCCGCGCATGCGGATGAGTTGCCGACGACACCGGACGAGGCGATGATTCGCGAGGTGCACGTGTATGGCATGGCGGCGCGCGTGGGAGATCAAGGCCAGGCAGCCCAGCACCATGGATTGGGGCGTTTGCTCGTAGAGCGTGCGTGCGAGATTGCCCGGGATGCGGGTTATACGCGTATCAACGTGATTAGCGCAATCGGTACGCGCGAGTACTATCGCCATTTGGGTTTTTGCGACCATGGACTCTATCTGCAAAAGGAGCTCTAGATGAACAAGCCGAGTGTTTCTGCTGGCGTCGTTGCCGGTGTTGCTCTGGGAGCCGCGGCGCTTGGTGCGGCCGCTGTCGCTGTTCGTGCTGCCTGTCTGCAGGTTGCGCGAACCCGCAATGGGTTGGCGCGTGTGAAACGCGTGCACGATGAGGGCGGCGACGAGATTCGCGTGTTGGTGCAAGGCAGCGTCTACCAAAGCGCAAGTTACGTTGGTGAGCGTTGGGCGGAGCCCGTCTTTGCGTACTATCGTGCGTTTGACGACGTGTTTGAGTCCGAGGATGCGATGCGTGATGCTTATGGTCACGGTATCAACCGCATGCTTATGCTGGGTGGCGGCGGGTTTGCCTATCCCAAGTTCGCGCTGATGTCGCACGAGGGCTTGCGCATGGACGTCATCGAGTATGACGGAGAGATTACGCGCCTGGCGCGCCGCTGGTTCTATCTGGACGAGCTGGAGTGCACGGCGGGCGATCGCCTGCGGGTGATAACCGCTGAGGCTCGCTCTTATCTGGGCGTGACGAGTGTTGGTCATCGTCGCTACGACGTGGTCGTGAGCGATTGCTTTGGCGGTGCCGAGCCCGTACGCGAGCTGGCGACGGTTGAGGCGTTGCGTTTGGTGCGGGGCAGCCTAAATGTCGGTGGCGTCTACGTTGCCAATATCGTAAGCACAAACGAGGGGAGCGATGTGACGTTCCTGCGCGACTGCGCTGCCACGGCACTCGAGGTATTCGCCCATGTCTGGGTGGTCCCCTGTGGCGATGCGGAGTTCGGCGGCGAGGAGAACTACCTGCTCATCGCCAGCGACGGCGACTATGTCTTTGCCGAAGCCGTGCCCTTCGACGCCGACTTCCTCGGCACCGCCCTTCACGACAAGTAAGTCTCTCCGTCCCAAAAAGACTGGTCTTAGGCGTGGTCGCGCCAGCTGAGGACGCGCTGCTTCATGCCCTCTATGTCGAGCACGCCTTCGGCAAAGCCCTTGCGCACGAGCTCTTCGGGAACAAACTCGTCGTAGCGGTCAAAGTAAGGCACCTCGCCAGGATAGACGAGCTCGATGGGATCGAAGTCTTTCTCGGCCTCGGCGGCGAGTACCTCAAAGAACGTCTCCTCGTCGGCCTTCATCTTAAACTGCATAAAGTACGGGCGTGACGGGTCGAGTCCGCGAAGGCCCAGCTCAGCTGCGCATTTGATTTTAAGCATACGCTCGAGCGCCAGAAAGGCGTAGCTTCCCAACCAGGGGAAGAGCGCCCAGGTGTCGCCGCCCAGGTTAATGAGCGGCCTAGTTCCCGCACCCGAAATCTCAGCCGTATGGCGAGCCTGCGCCAAGCGGGCCCGCGCGTTACCCATAAGATACGGATACGTGGCATGTTCGTTGAGCGCCTTGCGCATGCGCTCGAGTACGTGTGTATTGATGTCTCCGGGGCAATCGCCAAAGTATGCCGGCACACGGCCCTTGACCTGCGTGGCAAAGACGGTGTGGCGCTTCCAGTCCACTTCCTCGACAATCCAGCAGTGTCCTGCGATGGCGATGCGCTCACCGGGCGGAGGGGGGTTGACGATCGTGCCCAACTCGGCCGACTCGCTGCGAACGGTGAACTCCTCGTTTTCCTGGAACACGGCGTAGAACTTAAAGTTGTTGATGATGCGCTCGCCCGCGAGGCCCACGATGAGCCCATCGCCCTCGGTGACCTGGATGTGGTCGATCTTGATGAGGTGACGCAGCAGCACGCGATAGTCATCGGCCGAGACGCGATGGAAATAGCTGAGCGTGAGCACGCGCTGGGCAAGTTCCGCCGGCGTGAGCTCTCCGGTGCTGGCGAGGGTCGACATGGTCTGGTGATAGAGCAGACTGTAGGGGAGTCGATCGAGCTCAGGCGGCTCGACCCACTTTTCCTCGCGATAGAGTTGTACGAGCGCGATGCCCTGGAGGAGTTTCCAAGGTATCGTTTCAGGCATCATCGTGCGCGGCTCGGGCTCTTCCTCGCGCATGACAAACCACATCTCGGGCGGAAGATCGCGGCGCCCCGTGCGGCCCATTCGCTGCAAAAAGGAGCTGACGGTAAACGGCGCATCGATCTGAAACGCACGCTCCAGACGGCCGATATCGATGCCGAGTTCCAGCGTAGAGGTGGTAACGGTCGTCTGTGCCTGTTCCTCGTCGCGCATAAGCTCTTCTGCCGTCTCACGCAACGATGCCGAAAGATTGCCGTGATGGATGAGGAAACGGTCGGGCTCGTGTCGACTTTCGCAGTAGCTGCGCAGCATGGAGCATACGGCCTCCGCCTCTTCGCGCGAGTTGGCAAAGACCAGGCACTTGCGGCCGCGGGTGTGTTCGAAGATATAGCCCATGCCGGGGTCGGCGTTGTCTGGTGCTGTGTCGGTGGGGTTGAGTAATGCCTGTTCGGGTGCTCGGGGAATGTCGACTTCGCCCTCGGGGGCCGAGGAAGCGCGACTGTCCTTGGGGGCAGCCTTGCCCCGTGCCTGCTCGCGACGTTGGCGGCGTTCCTCCTGTGTGAGTTGTCCGCTATGGCGCATGTCTTGAGCACCGGCCGGCAGCGCCGCGGATGCCGCTGCCTCGATGCGCTCGCACGCGAGCACTTCGGCCTCTTGAGGACCTGTGCCCATGAATCCCCGCTGCTGTGCCTGGGGGCCCGAGTTGTAGAAGTGCTCCATGGAGATGCGCCATACGCGGTGCGGTTCTTCAAAGCGGGGGATAACACAGTTGCGCCCCGTTCCCTGTGAGAGAAAGGCACCCGTGCGTTCCGGGTCCCCGATGGTGGCCGAAAGGCCAATGCGGCGAGGCTGCACGCCGGCCATGCGCGAGAGTCGCTCGATAAGGCAGAGCGTTTGCCCGCCTCGATCGCCGCGCATGAGCGAGTGGACCTCATCGATGACCACGTAGCGTAGGTCGCAAAACATGCGCGGGATCGCCATGTGCTTATGGATTAAGAGCGCCTCGAGTGACTCGGGCGTAATCTGCAAGATGCCGCTCGGTTTTTTGATGAGCTTAGCTTTGTGCGATTGCGAGACGTCGCCATGCCAGTGCCAGACGGGGATGTCGGCTTCTTCGCAGAGGTCGTTGAGGCGGACGAACTGATCGTTGATGAGCGCCTTGAGGGGGCCAATGTAGAGGGCGCCCACGCTTGCGGGCGGGTTCTCCCAAAACTCGGTCAGGATGGGAAAGAAGGCCGCTTCGGTTTTGCCGGATGCCGTGGATGCCGTCAGGAGCACATTGTCTTGTGTGTTAAAGATGGCATCTGCTGCCGCAACCTGAATGGAGCGCAGGCTATCCCAATCGTGGGAGTAGATGAAGTCTTGGATAAACGGGGCGTAGCGGTCAAAGGCGTTCACGGGGCCTCCTCTCATATACGAACCTCTTAACGCGGTGGTCAGTGGCTTGCTGCATTACTGTCTCAACGTTCGCCCAGATAAAACCTACCAAAATAAACCTGTCCCTTTTTGGCAGGTTAGATGGTGAATTCGGCGAAGTTACGGTCGCCACCTGCGGTATCGGTGTCGCCTGTTGCGGTTGCTGGCGCCAGCGCGTCACCGCCGACGCTTTGTAGTAGCTCGGCAACGTTGGCATCGGGGTTCTGGCATAGGATGTCGAGCAGCTCGATAAAGTCGCGAATGACCTCGCGAGGCGTCAGGTGCGTATCGGCTCCCACGCGGCCAAACTCAATCTTGAGGAAGTCCACCAAGTCGTTCTCGGTAAGCGTGGGCGTCCAGCCAAAGTAGCCGGCGTGAATTTGCATGAGTTTTTCGATCAGCACCAGTAGCTCCTCGTAGGTGAGCGGCTGCAAGCGGATGATGGGCGCGAGCATGTCCTTAAGGTCCTCGCGTGCAAAGCGACCCTGAGCGAGCCGGCTGCGCAGAGCCTCGTAGGAGAATACGCCGCGACGGCGGTCCTCGATGGAGGTCGGCGTGCCGCCCATGATCATGCCCAAGTACTGCGCCTTGCCCTGGAGCGTGTCGTTGTACATGGTGAGGATTTTCTCGTAGTTGTACTGGCGCGTGATGGCGTTGGGAATCTTGTACAGGTTTACGAGTTCGTCGATGAGCACCAGCATGCCCTTGTAGCCGCTGCAGACCAAAAAGCGTGCGATGAGTTTGACGTAGTCGTACCAGTCGTCATCGCTGATGATGGTTGAGGACCCCAGTTCGGCGCGGGCCTCGCTCTTGGTGCGGTATTCGCCGCGGATCCATTTGGTCACGCGGCTCATGGCTTCTTCGTCGCCCTCGGATACGGCCGTGCGATAGCGGCGGAGCATGCGGGTGAAGTCGAAGCCGTGGACCATCTCCTCGAGCGGGGCCAGTTGGGCATTGACGACCGACTCGTCGACGTCGGCGCACGAGGCGACCCAGCGATCCAGAATAAGGTTGAGCGCACCGCCCTCAGGGCGCGTCTTGGTCGATATGTTGCGGATGAGCTCGCGGTAGGTGGCAAGGCCCTGTCCCTGACCGCCCTGCAGGCGGCGCTCAGGGGAAAGGTCGGCATCAGCGACGACGAATCCCTCGCCCATGGCATGCGTTCGGATGGTCTGAAGCAAGAAGCTCTTGCCGGCGCCGTAGCGACCGACTAAGAAGCGGAAGCTCGCGCCGCCATCGGCGATGAGACTCAAATCGGTGAGCAGGGCGCGAATCTCGACCTCGCGACCCACGGTGATATAGGGAAGGCCGATGCGCGGGACCACGCCGCCCTTGAGCGAGTTAAGGATAACGGCGGCGACGCGTTTGGGTACACGGGGCGCTGCGGATGCGGTATCACTCATGGTCTAGGTATCCTCTCACGTCTGCTTTGTAGTCCTCGATAATCTGCGGCCCTGCCGCGCTAAATTCAATTACGGTGTCACCCACCAGGTCAAAGAGCGCCTCGTTGATGCTATCGACGAGCATGTCCTCGCTCTGTCCCGAGTGCGCCACTGCCGATGTCGCTTGCGCTGCGTTTTGCTCGAGCAGTGCGCGAAGGAAGGCATCTGCGGCGGGCGCGAGTTCGTTTGTGGCTTCAGCGGGCGCAGCAGCTGCGAACGCGGGCGTCGGCGCGAGAAGCGGTGCCACGACACCAAACTGTTCGGTGGATATGGTCGGCTCGTCGGCCTCGTCCTGCCGAATGGGTGCCGCGACTGGTTCGACAATCGCGTCGGCTACGGGCTCGGCTTCCGGTTGCCCTGAGTCCGCTGCCTCAGCTTCTGCGGACGCGCTGTCCTCGCGTTCCTCGTCGATTAAAAGCGCTTCGCGCGTTTGCGCAGCGGCGTTCCGAATGTGCCCCAGCTGACTCAGATCGATATCGATCTTGACGGGCTGGTGTGCGGCGTCCCACGAAAGCCATGCCACAATCTCGTCATCGATAATCTTGGCCAGATATTTGGGGACCTTTTCTTCCTTAAGGGGATGGGCGGGGTCCAGCGCCAGGCGCAGGCGTTGGTCGCAGGCGCGCATCATTTCACCGAGCTTGCTGCTCTTTTGCCTACTACCGTGGATACGCATGCATTCCCAAAAGCCGTTTTGGCAACGGTAGATATGGATAGGATCCAGGCGGTATTCGCAGTCCTCGTGGCGCTCGGGCGCAAAGAATACGGCCGAGGCAAACATGGTGTAAGGCATGGCCGTCTCCTCCCCAAATAAGCTCGCCACGATGCCGGTCTTTCGGTGCGTGTCATAGTAGCGTGCCATACGGACATACACGGCGCACGCCACGTGGCGCAGATCGCGGTGGTGGCTGCGGTCGAGCCGCGAGTTACTTAGGTTGTACGTGGAGAGGGCGTTGATGGCGGTCATGAGTCGCTCCTCGCGCACCTCATCGGGCGGAAAGGGGAGCGTGGGCTCGGAGGTTTTGCGACGCTTGGGGGTCTGGCCGGACGGTGCCGGTGCTGGTACAAGGTCTCGTGCCGCGCGCCGCAGCTCGATAAGGGCGTTATCGAACATGACGGTTTTAGAATCACGAAGCAGCTTGGGGTCGAGCCCGTGGAACACGGCGTAGTCCTGCAACCACACGCGTGCAAACCGGTCGATGCCGGGCTCAAAGGCGCGGTAGGCATCCCAAAAGGCCTTGATCTTGTTAAAACCATCGAGCGGATTATCTACGCCGATGCCGCAAATCAGCTCATAGAGATACAGAAAGGCAAAGGACGTAGACGTTTCCTCGACGGTCCCGCGGCGCACTTGGGCGCGCCAGGTAAAGTAGCCGCGCAGCTGCCGGTCGCTCATGGCGTTGTAGGTGGGAAAGTACGATTTAAAGGTGCCGTTGTAGGGACAGTCGTCCTCAAAGTCGGCCATCAGCAGGCCCTGGCGGTAGAAAAGCTCGGCTTCCGAAAGCCAACGGCCCGCGCCGCCCTTGGGGTCTTCTTGCCAACGCGATATCTCACGCATCTTGCGGTATTGGTCGGGAAGGAAGTTCTGCATCTGTCGGCCGGTTTTGAGAATCGGCTCGTCTGCGTAGACTTCATGTGAGAAGCGGGCAGACTGATGGGTCCGGGCCTCGGCCATAATGCGCTCGATGAGCATCTTGATGTCCTGGTCGGCCACCGCTCCTCCTCTCGAACGCAGCTACGGTGACCTCATATCATAGCACAGCATCAAACAGATGTTCGAGATACTGCTGCGTTGATAGATTTAGAACAGGAGGGCGTAGATGACGGCTATGACAACGGAGGGGAGCATATTGGCCGTGCGGAAGGTCTGAGGACGGATGAGGTTGACGCCGACGCAGAAGATGAGCATGGAGCCTACGAGCGAAAGGCTGTCGAGGGCTGCCGTGGTCATGATGGGGGAGAGCGCGCCGGCAAACAACGTGATCGTCCCCTGGAACACGGCTACGGGCAGGGCCGAGAAGATGCAGCCGCGTCCGAGCGACGCCGTCATGGTGCAGACGATGATGCAGTCCAGTGCGCCCTTGAGGGCAAGCGTTGACCAGTCGCCGAGCAGGCCGTCCTGGATCGATCCCACAATTGCCATGGCGCCGATACACACGGTGAGTGAAGTCGAGACAAAAGCGTTGGTGAACTCGTTATCGCCCTCACTGCCGGTCTTGCGCTTGAGCCATTCGCCAAGGTTCTCGATGGCGGCTTCCAAGTTGACGGCCTCGCCGATGAGCGAACCGAGCGCAAATGAGACGATGAGCATGGTGGTGCCGGTGGTCGCTAGCGCCTTCCCATCGATAAGGAGCATCTTTTGCATGGTGCCGCCAAGGCCGATAAACAGGACGCACAGCCCCGATGCTTTCATGAGCGTGTCTTGGATGCGCGGTGTGATGAAGCGGCCGCCCGCTAATCCCAAAAGACCGCCCGCAACTAAAAGCACAACGTTGATGATTGTTCCCAAGCCCGGCATGAGCCCTCCTGTATTGATGCCAACGTGGCAATCGTAGCAGAACGAAATGCGAGGCACATCGCGACTCATCTAATACGTTATATAAGTGGTGTTAGGAATGATGTGCAGCATTTAAGCCTCAGGTGGTTGTCGGGACATAGGGATAGTATTCAAAGCGCAGTGTCATAAGCCGCTGCGGGGATTCAATAGCCGCGGCGATGATATTGGCATCGCGGGCACGATCAAACCCTTCGAGTTCGATCTGATACGAGACGTCTTGCATAATGTCCAGACGTCGCCAGGCTAGGAGTGTGTCACCATCGAATTCCAAGGTCTTGCCTCCGTCTGGAGCAACGGCGTATAGACGCAGCTTGGCGGTGGTTGCAGGGTCGACAACCGTGACCTTTTTAATTTCGTTTCGAGTATTCTTGGCGCCCAACAAGGTGAGCAGTGTTGGGGCCACGACCTCGCCCGATGGCAAAAAGACGACTTCGATGGATTCAGGAAATGCGATGATAGCCGACTTGCGGACGGGCTGATTGGCGGCGGCAACTTCGATGTTCGCAGCGTCGATGACCTCCGTGTGGTCGAGCGCGGCAAGCACGCAGCAGTTACCTTCATCGATCTCTTGAGGATCAGCAAGTCCCAGACTGTCTGCGAGCTCGGGATCGTTTGGATCGTTAGCGGGCTCATTCGGTGCTTCGAAAGAAGCTGAGACGCTGTTTGTCGGCGGCGGCGTGTCGCCCGCACCTGCTTCTTTGTCCGCGCTCCCTTCTTGTATGGTTGCGTTGATGGGTTCGTCGTTTGGGGGGAGCGTCTTGGCGTCAAGCGCGGAGGGAAGAATTCCGATGGCTCCGGATCCGTTCCACTCCATTTCGAGAAGCGCCGGGTCGGCAAGAATGCGTTGCCTGCTTTGCGTGTGGGCATCGATTTCAATAGGGCCTGCCTCTATCCCTCGTGTAAGGCTGAGTGATCCGGCTGGCTTCTCGAAATGAGCGTCTGTGTCTTTGGCGCTGACGGCGTAGAACAGCAGGGACGCTTCTCCCGCCGCGGTGGCATCGGTACCGGCTTTGGTCAGCCGCAACGATGCCGTGAATGAGAGGGTGGGCTGCGCATCGTCTGCATTCGCGGCGGCGCAGCCCAGACATATACCGCCTCCTTTCTCAAAAAACGTACCGTCGAAGGCGACCTTCGCTCCGTTCGCCGAGTCATCGACCGAAGCGATGTCGATGCGCAGCTCTAAATTGCATGGATCGCCATCCGCATCGAGCACAACCGAACGCCACGTGCAGACGGCGAACCCCGCCTGGGAGCCGTTTGCCTTGTTCGAACGCTTGATATCCACGACTATCGAGCCGTCCGTATTACGACGAAGGCATCCCGAGGTTGAGCTTGCGGCCTGTGCGATCGAAAAACGCTTGCACGCAATGGCGCTCGACGGATTTGGTGCAGAACTTAGGGCTGCTGGTAAGGAGTCTGCCATGACGGGAGTCGCCCAAGCGGCGACAGGCGTTCCGGTTGCGAGCGCGCCGCAGAGTGCGACGACGGGCAAAAGGTTCTTCGATGCCATGGGGTCTCCTTAGCTAATTTAGTGCGGCCTGTCCGTGTTTTGTTTCTGGCTGCGTTTGATGTGCAGACCGAGGCCGGCGGTTCCCGCGCCTGCTGCTGTGGCGCCTGCTGCCAAGAGCCATCGTCTGTCGCCTGTCTGCGCCAACGGTTCCTCGCGGTCGCCGCGGTCGAGCTCCGAGAGGTCGACCGTCACTTGCGTGGCGGCCTGCGCCTGTTCTTGCTGGGCAAAGGCCATGGCTGGCCCAAACGCTAGGATGCTGACGGCGGCGGCCAGGGCGACGGCCTTATGCCGTGTGCGCACCGGGCTCGACCGTCCAGGTGATCGTTGCAACCTGATCGCCTTCGCCGGTTACGCGGAAGATGTCGCGCGTGACGCGGGCGACGTTTCCGCTTGTCTTGAGCTTAATTTTGTCCGTGCCGCCGGCAATGCCCTGGTAGCCCATGTCGAAGGCTGCGTTCTTGGAAAGATCGAGGCCCGTCCCCTGCATTGCGGCGCTGGCGTTCTGGAGTGCGCCGTCGGGGCCGACCTTAAAGTCGATGGAGTTCTGCGCGGTTCCGGTCTTGGCGTCGGCAGCAATGGTCCAGGTGTTCATGGCATCGATCTTCATGTTGGTGACATGGATGCCGTAGGCCGAATGATTGTCGATGGTGGTCGCGTCTTCTGAGGGGCCCTGAAGCGTGCCGTCGGCCTTGGCGACGAAGGGAATAACCGTCGGAACTTTGAACTCAACGTTGTCGATCTCGGTCCTGACCATTACTTTCGTGGTTCCAACGCGTCCGGCTGCCATAGCTGGCGTCGGGGCGGCGCCCATTGCGAGCGCGAGCGCGAGCCCTGCGCCCACGACGAGCGCTCTGGCTCCGTTCATGTTCCTGGTGATGTCCATGGTCGTTCCTTTCTATTCGTCACGGACCGTTTCCGTGATGGTTGGACGAAAGCGGCGTGGGTGCGCGTTTTCGCAACAGGCGGCAGGTTTAGTCTTCTGCCTGCGCAACCCGCACCTTGACGCGCGTGGGATTGCCATGGACGTCGTAGGTCTTGGCGTCGAGTGCTTGGATCTCGATATACGCCTCGCCTTCTTTGACGTCGCCTGCGGGGCAGGTCTCGACGGTCTTGCCAGTCTCGACCACGCCTGATTCATAGATGGTCTCGTCGTTTTGGATCACGCGGAAACGCTGGGGAAACTTGTTGTCCTGGACGTTTTGCACGTTGACGCGCAGCTTGCCCCCTTTCTGCAGTTGGGCGACCGGTGCGACCGAGATCGTCATCATGTTGTCGCGGACGATGGCATCAAGTTCGTCCTGGATTTCCTGGCGCGACTTACCCTCGGCCGTTGTGACCGAGGTGCCCGTCTCGGCGACAGGCTTTGACTGCCAGGCGTAAAGGCCGACGGCGATAAGGGCGCAGGCGATGGCCAGGCAGACAACGCCGAGCCTTTTTCGATGTTTTGGCCCCAAAGGGCTCGGCCACTTCTTCGCGCTCATGCGGCGTCCTTGGCGGTGTAGACGCGCGCGAACGTGGACGGATCGGCTCCAAAGAGCATGTGGAGCATGAGGCGCCGCGAGTAGACAAGCTCCTCGAAGTCGGGAGGGAGCTTGATGTCATGGGTGTGGGCGATGTGGTGGGCGAGTGCCAAGAATGACTCGGGATCGCAAATTACGTCGGTGGTGACATGGTAGACCGCCGTATCGGGGAATGCATCCTCGTCGAACGGCAGAAGATACGGGTCGTCGTCGACTTCGATGGCGACGCCGTGCTGGGGCCAGTAATATGCCATGGGAACCGCCCTGCTTTTGGGCCAAACCTTCTATTGGTTTTGGCTGTCGATGCCGACCGTATCAGCCGCAACTTGACCGATTTCTGACCAAATGCTTGACGGATTTGCATCGCCACAGGTGAGAGGCGGTAAAAAATATCTCAACTATTTTCGAGCGCCAATTGCATGCACGGCGCGGATGGGAAAAGACCCGTCAAATACAGCGTCTGCCGAGAAAACGTCGCCGTTCGCCGAATTGCACAAACGTAAAATTCGCCAATTATGGAGACGGTCTCAGTCACGTCGACGAAACGATGCGGTAACATCTCCCTGCAAACACTGTAGTTAACTAAAGGGGGAGTTCGCGTGTCTGCAGCCATCAAACCCTTCAGCGACGAGTTCGAAGAATATGGTCGCGATGAATCTCGCACATCGGGCGAGGCGTCGAGTATCTCGTTTCCGACAACGGAGGACGAAGTCCGCGCCATTCTGCGAAAGCTCCATACCGAGCATGTTCTGATAACGGTCCAAGGCGCTCGAACCGGTCTGGCTGCCGGCGCCGTGCCCCACGGCGGCCATATCCTCAACATTTCTCGTATGAATCGCTACCTGGGTCTTCGCCGCGACGAGCAAGGCCGTTTTCTGCTGCGCGTGGAGCCGGGCGTCGTGCTTTCGGAGTTGCGCAAGCAGCTGGGTAAGAAGGCATTGCCGACCGCTGGCTGGGATCAGGTGTCGCTTGAGGCCTATGAGGCGTTCCAGGCAGCTCCTGAGCAGTTCTTTCCCACCGATCCCACCGAGGCATCTGCCTGCCTGGGCGGCATGGCGGCGTGCAATGCCTCCGGTGCCCGCAGTTACGCCTACGGCCCCATGCGCCCACACATTACGGGGCTTCACGTGGCACTGGCGGACGGCGACCTGCTTGAGCTTCATCGAGGTCAGGCGCACGCTGACGCACGCCACTTGTCGCTCGTGACAGAGGAGGGCCGCGCGCTCGAGCTGGATCTTCCCGGCTATACCATGCCCAAGACCAAAAACGCGTCGGGTTATTTCGTTTCGGACGATATGGACGCCATCGATCTTTTTATCGGTGCGTGTGGCACGCTCGGCGTCATTACTGAGCTCGAGATCGCCCTGCAGGCGGCACCTTCGGTCGTATGGGGCGTGAGCTGCTTTTTCGACAGCGAGGACAAGGCGGTGTCCTTTACCGATTCCGTGCGCCCCGTGCTGTCCCATGCCGCCGCTATCGAGTATTTCGATGCCGGCGCCTTGGATATCCTTCGCCGCCAGCGCGAGCAGTCGACCGCGTTTGCCTCGCTGCCGGCGCTCGACGACGAGGCAAAGGTCTGTGTCTATGTGGAGCTCGACTGCGACGACGAGGCGCAGGCGACCGAGGAGTTGTACCACTTGGGATGGGTTTTGGAGCTTGCGGACGGCCGCGACGACGCGACCTGGGTTGCGCGCACCGAGGTCGATCGCGAATGCCAGCGGTTCTTCCGCCACGCCGTCCCCGAGAGCGTCAACATGCTCATCGACGAGCGTCGCCGCACCGACCCTACCATTACCAAGCTGGGGTCGGATATGTCGGTGCCCAACGCGCGCCTGGCCGATGTCGTTGCCCTCTATCGTCGCACGCTGGCCGAAAGCGGGCTTGAGTCTGCCGCCTGGGGGCATATCGGCAACAACCATCTGCATGTGAATATCCTGCCGCGCGATGCGCAGGACTACCGTCGCGGTGGCGAGCTGTTTGCCCAGTGGGCTGCAGAGGTAACGGCTATGGGCGGCGCCGTCTCCGCCGAGCACGGCGTCGGCAAGGTCAAAGCGGGCTTTTTGGAGACGATGTACGGCCACGAGGCCATGGCCGAATCGGCTCGGCTCAAGCTGCAGCTCGATCCTGCCGGGCAGCTGGGCCGTGGCAACCTGTTTTCGGAGAAGCTCTTGGATGAACTCGTCCAGAAAGGGGGCGCGTGAAGATGAGCGATTTCCATATGGTGGTGTGCGTCAAGGCGGTGCCGGGAAGCACCGAGGTCAAGATGGACCCCAAAACCAATACCATCGTGCGTGATGGCAGGCAGGCGGTCATTAATCCCTTCGATGCAAGTGCCCTCGAATGCGCGCTGGCGCTCAAGGACGACTTTATCGGCTTTGGCATGGATGTGCGCGTAACGGTGGTGTCGATGGGTATCCCTGCAACCGAATCGCTGCTGCGCGACTGCATTGCCCGCGGCGCCGACGATGCATTGCTGCTCACCGACCGTGCTTTTGCGGGCGCGGACACGTTGGCGACCACCTATGCTCTCAAATGCGGCATCGAGGCGCTCGACGAGGACTTCGACCTGCTCATCTGCGGCAAGATGGCGGTGGATGGCGATACTGCCCAGATTGGCCCCGAGCTGGCCGGCGCCTTTGAGATTCCCTGCGTGACCGATGTGAGCTGCGTGCAGAGCGCAGGCTTTACGACGTGCGGCGCGCTTTTGCTCGTTCACGGTTGCGACGCCGGCGAGGAGACGGTCTATCTGGAGATGCCGTGCGCGATGACGACCGCCAAGGAGATCGGCCAGCTGCGCATGCCGAGCATCGCCGGCATACGCGCGGCCGAAAATGCGGATGTGCGGGTGGTCTGTGCTGCCGATGTGCATGCCGATCCCTCGCGTTGCGGCCTTACCGGATCGCCGACGCAGGTCGTGCGCTCGTTTGTGCCTGACCGCGACCAAACGTGTGAGGCCATCGAGGGCACGCCGGTCGAGCAAGCTGCAAAGCTTGCCAAGATTATCGAGGGGATGGCATAGGTGAGCGGACTGATTATCGATAGCGAAGCCTGTATCGGCTGCGGTCGCTGCGTTCGCGCCTGTGCCTCGGGCGGCATCGTAGTGGAAGGCGAGCGACCCAGCCGATGCGCCCGCGTAACCGACGGCTGCATTCTATGCGGTGGGTGCGTCGACGCCTGCCCTGTCAACGCTATCTCGATCGAGCGTGACGAGGCCGCTGGTGCAGTTGACCTCGATGCGTATCGAGACATTTGGGTATTCGTACAAACCGACGAGCACGATACGGTGACTTCCGTTGCCTATGAGCTTATGGGCAAGGGCCGCGAGCTTGCCGATGCTCGCGGCTGCCGTCTGGTGGCACTGGCCGGCATGGGCCCCGAGGGTTCTCTCGGCGACCTGGAGCATCTGGTTTGCGCGGGCGCCGACGAAGTCCTGGCCTGTCGCGACGAGCGCCTGCGCCAAAACGATGCGGAGGTCTACGCCCGCTTGATCTGCGATTTGGTAGCCGAACGCAAGCCCGAGGCCATCCTCTACGGCGCGACCGCCTTTGGTCGCGAGCTGGCACCTGGTGTCGCCGTACGTTTGCAGACGGGCCTTACGGCCGATTGCACCGTGCTTTCGATGGATACGGAGACGGGTCTGCTGCAGCAGACGCGCCCGGCGTTTGGCGGCAACTTGATGGCCACCATCATCTGCCCCAATCACCGACCCCAGATGGCCACGGTGCGCCCCGGTATTTTTAAGGCGCCCGACTTTGACTACGGCCGCTCCGGCACGATCACCCAGATATCGCTTGTGGATGATGCTAAGGCTCGTGTTGAGATCTCGATTCCCGCCGAGGAGTGGGGGCAGCAGGCTTCGATCGCCGATGCCGAGCGCCTGGTCGTGGTGGGTCGCGGCATTGGTTCCAAGAAAAACCTGCCGCTGATGCGAAGGCTCGCCGATGCCCTGGGTGCCGAGCTTGGTTGCACGCGTCCCGTCGTGGAGGCGGGTTGGCTGGAGTATCGCCATCAGATTGGCCAGACCGGCGTATCGGTTTCGCCCAGGCTTCTCGTGAGTATCGGTGTTTCGGGCGCCATTCAGCATCTTGCCGGCATCGGTGGGGCGGAGTGCATTATCGCCATCAACGAGGACCCGGATGCCCCCATTTTCGGTGCTGCCCAGTACAAGGTTGTTGGGGACGCCGTCGAGGTCGTCGAGGAGCTGCTGGCCCAGCTTGAGCGCTAGGCGCGCGCCAGCCAGTCGCGCATCTCGTCCTTTAGGCGGCTCCAGGTTGCCTGCGTGGCGGGGTCGGTAAAGGGCTGTGTAATGCCAAAGGGCGCGTCGAGCAGGCGGTGGATATCACCCTGTTCGCGCGCCAGCGCACGGCTTGCCGGATAGACGAGCTCAAACATAAAGCAGATAAGCCCCACCAAGAAGTCGGCGGGCTCATCGCGCTCATCGCGTGCGACGCAGCGGTGCTCGTCAAAGGCGGCAAGTGTCGGCGACGAGAAACGGCTGCCGAGAAACGTCTTCTCGTCCACCTTGAGGATAGTGTCGACGGTGCTGTCGGCGATGGTGCGCATAATGTCGATCTTGTCACCATCGCGCACGATATCGCAGAAGCACCGTGTACGCTCGTCGAGTTGTGCCGGCAGGCGAAAGTCGCTGTGATAGGCGATGCTCGCTCGGATGAGCTCGTCATGCGCACCGGTTTCGATAAAGTCACGGATGTTTGTCGTGGCGGGTGCATCGGCGGGATTCTCGCCAAAGAGGACCTCGATGCCCAGCGCCGCATGGCTCATGCTCTCGGCGTCCTTAAAGGTGTCCCAGCGTCGCAGCTGCTCAAAGCGGCCCATATCGTGTAGCAGGCCGCAAAGCCATGCCAGGTCAATATCTTCTGACGACCAGCCCTGCTCGCGCGCTACGGCATCGCATGCCTCGGCCACGTGGTACGTATGCTCGATTTTGAGCGCGATGCGTGGGTTGGTGGCGTCGTAGGCATCGGTGTAGCTTTTGAAGGCCGCGCGCGCCCGGTCTCGATCGATAGCTGTCATAATGACTTCCTAAAAAGTTGTGTCTTTCGATCCGGTGGCAATTGTAGGTGAACTCGGTTGCTGTCGGATGATGATTCTGCCGTATCGCTACATGCGGCTCGGAGACCTTGTCAGGATGAGAAGCGTATGGTGCTCAAAATCGTTAGAACCGTCTGGCCAGTGATGCTTACCTATGTTGCAATAGGCGCGCCGTGCGGAATGATCATGGGACAGACGGGAATGGAGCCCTGGATGGTCTTTGCCCTGAGCAGCACGTTTGTGACGGGCAGCGGTCAGTTTATGATCTGCAATCTTTGGCTGGCGGGCGTACCGGCACCTTCGATTATCGCGAGCGTTGCCGCCATCTCCTCGCGTTTTGCGCTTTACTCGGCATCGATCGCGCCGCATCTGAGGGGCGCCTCGAAGCGTCAGACGCTGGCTGTTGCCGCGACACTTACCGAGGAGGCATATGGCATCTCGCTTGCCAAGTTGGTTGAAGGGGAGGATTGGGGCCCGCGTGAGTCCTTCGTGCTCAACGTGATCCTTATCGCAACATGGGGCGTTTCGTGTACGACGGGCGCCATCGTCGGCGCCGTTGTCGATGTTCCCACCGCCATTGCAGCCTTTGTCTGCACCTCACTCTTTATCTGCCTGCTCTTTTCGCAGCGGCTGTCGCGCGGCAATGTCGTGGCTGCTGTTATGGCTGCGGTGTCTGTCGCCATATGCAAGTTCTTGGGCCTCACGAATATTGCCGTGCCGGCAAGCGTCGTGGCCGGCATTGCCATTGCGCTGGCGTGCGATGCTGTATTTGACGGAAGAGGTGCCCGCGATGCCCGTTAACGAGTTCTTGGTTCTGTGGCTGTCGTCGTGGGCTGCTATCGCGTTCTTTCGCATCGCGCCGGCGTTCGCCTTGCGCGGGCGGACCCTGTCGCCCCGTATTACCGAGGCCCTGGGCTATATCCCGCCCGCTGCCTTTGCCGCGCTGGTCGCCAACGACTTGGTGAGCCCCGGCGCGTTCGACGCGGGACTCTGGCCTGCCTTGGTTCCCTGGATTGCGGCCGCCGGCGTCGTGGTCGTGGCGGTCAAGACAAAATCGATGCTGTGGTGCTGCGTCTCGGGCATCGTACTCTATATCGTCTTGAGCCTTATATAGGGGTGGCGTCGCGGGCGCCGAATCTCGTTCCATCCCAACTTGTCGAATTTTTCACCGAGCTGGTCTATTTCTTCTGGTACCATGGTCAAACTTTACTGTAGCAAAGCGTGACGTGGGCTTTTGTACCCCGTCAGCGGAAATGGGGGTTTCATGGCACAGGAAGCAACCGCCAACGAGCAAAAGAAATTCAGGGTCCCGCGCATCCCGGGCGACATCATGATCTATCCGATGATCGTCGGTCTTTTACTCAACACCTTCTGCCCGCAGGTTTTTGAGATCGGCGGCTTCTTTACGGCTGCCTGCCGCGGTGGCTCCAATACCATCGTTGCCGCGATCCTGCTGTTTGTGGGCGCCGGCATCAGCTTTAAGTCCACGCCGGGCGCCATCAAGACCGGCATCGTCGTACTGATCCCCAAGCTTGTTGTTGCGGCCGCCCTTGGCTTGGGTGTGGCATATTTCTTTAACGACAACTTCTTGGGCCTGAGCTCCGTGTCTATCATCGGCGGCATCACGTTTTGCAACATGGCGCTCTATACGGGCATCATGGGCGAGTTCGGCGATGAGTCCGAGCAGGGCGCTGTCGGTATCCTGTTCTTTACGGCCGGCCCCGCCGTCACGATGATCATCCTCGGTGTCTCGGGTCTCGCCAACATCCCCGTCGGCACCATCATCGGATCCATCCTGCCGCTTGTTATCGGTATGGTTCTGGGCAACCTCTTCCCGTTCATCAAGAACCTGTTGGTTCCCGGTGCCAACCCGGCGATTGCCGTTATCGGCTTTCAGCTCGGTGCGTCCATGAGCCTTTCGAGCTTTATCACCGGCGGCATTTCGGGCATCCTGCTGGGCCTCATCACACTCTTTATCGTCGGCCCTATCACCTTTGCGTTCGAGCGCCTGTGCGGTGGTAACGGCAAGGCGGCCGTTGCCTGCTCCACTATCGCCGGCACGGCTATGACCACGCCGGTCGCCCTCGCCGAGGTCGCTCCGCGCTATGCCGAGCTTGCGCCCACCGCGTATGCGCAGATCGCCACCGCCGTCATCATCACGGCAATCATGGCCCCGATTCTGACCGGCTGGGTCGATAAGAAGTTCTGCCACGGCAAAGAGGATCTGTCGGTCGAAGGCGTCGAGGCCATCGAGGAGGCCGTCGCGACCGACATCGACGGCGAGTAATCGTCGACGCGAGTCAATCAAGCCGGCGTGTGCAATTCGCGCCGTACGAGCGCCCGAACGATGACTGTTCTGCAGCAACGTTCGGGCGCTCTGCTATTATTCCCCTTACCCCTGCGGAGTAAGGGGCGTTTATTGCCCAGACACGAATCGGGCGATTCTGACCACTTGGATATTGAGGGGATGGCGTCTAGTGGTTAAGGCACTCAAGATCGAGATATTCCTGCTATGCATGATTGTTCTTATCGGGCTTGCCGCGCGAAGTCGCCACTCCTTGTTCTCGAGTACCCAGCAGTTATTGTTTAGTACGCTCGGCTACACCTCTGCCGCGTACATGTTATTCGATATAATCTGGACGCTTTCGGACGGTGTGGGCGGCACGCTGGGCATTGCTGCCAACTGGATTTCCAACGCGGTTTCGTTTTCGCTCTTTGCCGCCGCGTGCCTCATTTGGTTTATCTATTCCGAGACGGTGCAGGGTTCTCGCCTTTTGACCGCGCGCTATAGGATGGCGTTTGTAACGCTGCCTGCGGTGCTGGTAGTCGTACTGGCGTTTACTAGCTACTGGACGCATGCCCTGTTCTATATCGATGCGCAGGGCGCGTATCGTCGCGGTTTTGTCTATATGATCCAGCCCATCGTCAGCTACTGCTACGTTATATATACGTCCCTGCATGCGTTTATACAATCTTGCAAGGTCGAGAGCCTACAAAAGAAGGCCATCTATCAAACCTTGGCATTTTTCGCCATTCCGGCCTTGGTGGCCGGTGTCTTTCAGGTCTTTTATTCGGGTCCCTGCCTTAGTGTCGGCATCATGTTAAGTATGTTGCAGCTCTACATTGTTTGTCAGGAGCAGCTGATCTCGACCGACCCGTTGACTGGCCTTAACAATCGCAACCGTTTTGAGACCTATATGCTGTCGCTGTTCTCGGGTGCTGATCAGGCCGATGATGTGTATCTGCTTATGATGGACGCCGACGGCTTTAAGCTGATTAACGATCGCTATGGACATGTGGAGGGCGACCATGCCCTCCAGGTCATATCTGCTACGCTCAAAGAGGTCTGCTCGGCGTCTGGTGGCTTTATCGCACGCTATGGTGGCGATGAGTTCGTGGTGCTTCAAAAGGCGGCAGCGGAACAGGACATCATAGATCTGTGTTCGGCGATTAACGACGAGCTCGCTCGTGCCGAGGTGCCGTATGCATTGCGGATGTCCATCGGTTACGCGCGGGTCGGCGATAGTGTTGATACCTGGCAAGACTTACTTCGCGCTGCCGATGCGGAGCTCTACCGCGTCAAGGCCGAGAAAAAGAAAGCCGGCGTCCAGATACGCTAGAAAAAAGGGCGCACGTTGGCGTGCGTGGCGGCCTTCAGCTCACCGATGTACTCCATTAAACTAAAGTATGTGAATCCCTCTGCTAAATAAGGGTAGCTCGCTAGGCTTTTTTGGGTTTGTTGACGATGATGATGCCGCCACAGACCAACAGCAGGGCAACGATGACGGTAACGGGGCTCGTACCGGCGCCCTCGCCGAGCAGCAGCGCGCTCAACAGCACGCCAAAGACCGGGTTCATAAAGCCAAAGACCGACACGCGGCTGACGGGGTTGACGGCAAGTAGACGCGACCATAGCGAGTACGCGACAGCGGAGATGAGTGCCATATAGATAATGAGCGCGATGGCGGGGATGATCGCGGTGGGGGAGAGCGCGCCGCCCATCAAACATCCGATGGCGGTAAGGACCAGGCCGCCGACTAAAAACTGCCAGCCGGCGAGCAAGACGCCGTCATGCTCGCGCGAGAAGATGCCAATGAGACAGGTCGACAGGGCGCCCGCGACAGTGGAAGCTAAGATAAAGCCCTCGCCGTCGAGCGTAAAGCCAAAGGTGCCGTCCGCGTTCGAAAGGTTGACGAGCGCGACGCCGGCAAAGCCCAGTACACAGCCAAGCACCTTGGCCGTATCGAGTTTCTCGGTGCGAAATGCCAGGGCGGCAAAGAGGATGGCCAAGAAGTTGGCGCTGGCCTCGATGATGGAGCTCGACATGGCACTGGCGCGCGAGAGTCCCAGATAGAAAAAGAAGTACTGCCCGATAGTCTGGAAGAGCGACAGGATGCAGATGGGCTTGATATCGCGCACCTTTGGGACGAGCGGGCGGCGCTGAGCTGTGCTCATACCGGCGATAACCAGGATACCGGCAAGCGTGAAGCGCAAACCTGCAAAGAGTAGCTGCGAGGCGCTGTTGTGCGCCGGGATACCAAAGAGTGCGTAGCCGATCTTGATGCAGGGAAAGGCCGATCCCCAGAGTGCACAGCAAACAAGACAGCCCAGGATGAGTCCGGGTAGGGTGGCGAGATACGGCTTGCGGCTTTCCATGATGTCCTTCCTGTATGCGCGAAGCAAAAAAGAACCCGCCACCGGGTGTGCCGGTGGCGGGTGTTGTTACCCGAGGGGATTGTACCCGATGGGACGCATTAAGCGAAGTAGGCCACGCCGCTCTCAAAGATCGGCATGAACTTATCGCCGGGGACATGCTCGGGCACGTTGCGGTACAGGTTGTCGCCGCGGCGCTCGGCATGGCCCATCTTGCCCAGGACGCGGCCGTCGGGGCTCGTGATGCCCTCGATGGCGAGTGCGGAGCCATTGGGGTTGACGGAAAGGTCCATGCTGGGCTTGCCGTCCTCGCCCACGTACTGCGTGGCGACCTGGCCGTTGGCGATGAGCTGGGCGAGCACTTCATCGTTGGCGACAAAGCGGCCCTCGCCGTGGCTGATGGCGACGGTATAGGGGTCGTCCAGGCTGCACTGCGACAGCCATGGAGACAGGTTGGACGAGATACGGGTGCGCACCAGACGGCTCTGGTGGCGACCGATGGTGTTGAACGTCAACGTGGGCGCATCGGGCGTGGCGTCGACGATGTCGCCGTAGGGCACCAGACCAAGCTTGATCAGGGCCTGGAAGCCGTTGCAAATGCCCAGCATCAGGCCATCGCGGGCCTTGAGCAGGTCGCGGACTGCCTCGGTAACCTCGGGAGCACGGAAGAACGCCGTGATGAACTTGGCGGAGCCATCGGGCTCGTCGCCGCCCGAGAAGCCGCCAGGGATCATGACGATCTGGCTTGCACGGATGCGGCGGGCAAGTTCGTGGGTGCTCTCGGCGACGGCCTCGGGCGTGAGGTTGTTGATCACGAAGGTGTCGGCCTCGGCGCCGGCGGCGCGGAAGGCACGGGCACTATCGTACTCGCAGTTGTTGCCGGGGAACACGGGGATGATCACGCGCGGGCGGGCGATCTTGGCGCCGCCGTACACGTGGATATCCTTGGCACGGAAGTCGATGGCCTCGACCTCGGGGGTCTCGCCGGCGCTGCGGTAGGCAAAGACGCCCTCGATGCCGCTCTCCCAGGCCTCCTGGAGCTTGGAGAGCTCGATGACCTCGGAGCCGGTGTCGATGACATAGCCCTCAACGGTGGTGCCCAGAGGCTCGACGACAACGCCGTCGGCGACCTCGGGCAGCTCGGCATCCTCGGCGAGCTCGACGATAAAGCTGCCATAGAGCGGAGTGAAGAGGCTCTCTACGTCCACGTCCTCGGCGAGCTCGATACCGATCTGGTTGCCGACGCACATCTTAAAGAGGCTCTCGGCGCCGCAGCCGTAGCCGGGCGTGGAGACGGCCAGGGCGTCGCCGGCGGCGGTGAGCGCCTCGACAGCGTCAAATGCGGCGAGAAGCTGCTGGGCATCGGGACGGTAGTCCTCGCCATAGGTGGCGGGGGCGATACGGACAACGCGGTGCGTCAGGCCCTTGAACTCGGGGGAGACGGCGCGGGCCGCCTTGCCCACGGCGACAGCGAAGCTGATCAGGGTCGGCGGAACGTTGAGCTCGCCGGCCTCGTCCTCAAACGAGCCGCTCATGGAATCCTTGCCGCCGATGGCGCCGGCACCCAGGTCGACCTGAGCCATGAGGGCGCCCAGGACGGCCGCCATGGGCTTGCCCCAACGCTCGGCCTCGGTGCGCAGGCGCTCGAAGTACTCCTGGAAGGAGAGGTAGGCGCGCTTGTGCTCAAAGCCGGCGGCAACGAGCTTGGCAATGGACTCGACCACGGACAGGTAGGCGCCCGCAAACTGATCGGCCTCCATCAGATAGGGGTTGAAGCCCCATGCCATGGCGCTCGCCGTGGTGGTCTCGCCGTCCACGGGGAACTTGGCGACCATGGCAGAGCTCGGGGTGAGCTGCGTCTTGCCGCCAAAGGGCATGAGCACGGTCGCGGCACCGATGGTGGAGTCAAAGCGCTCGGAAAGGCCCTTGTTGGAGGCGACGTTGAGGTCGGTGACAAGCGATGTCATGCGCTCGGCAAGCGTGGTGCCGGCCCAGCTGGGCTGCCACACGCTGCGGGCACAGACGTGGGCGACCTGGTGCTTGGGCGCACCGTTGGAGTTGAGGAACTCGCGGGACAGATCGACGATGGCGACGCCGTTCCAGGCCATGCGCATGCGCGGCTCGGCGGTAACCTCGGCGATAACGGTTGCCTCCAGGTTCTCCTCGGCGGCGTAGCCCATGAACTCCTCGACGTCACCGTCGGCGACGGCGCAGGCCATGCGCTCCTGGGACTCGGAAATGGCGAGCTCGGTGCCGTCAAGACCGTCGTACTTCTTGGTCACGGTATCAAGGTCGACATACAGGCCGTCGGCAAGCTCGCCTACGGCGACCGAGACGCCGCCTGCGCCAAAGTCGTTGCAGCGCTTGATTAGACGGCAGGCATCGCCGCGGCGGAACAGACGCTGCAGCTTGCGCTCGACCGGGGCGTTGCCCTTCTGGACCTCGGCACCCGAGGTTTCGATGGACTCGGTGTTCTGGGTCTTGGAGGAGCCAGTGGCACCGCCGATGCCGTCACGGCCGGTGCGGCCGCCCAGCAGGATGATCTTGTCGGTGGGGGCGGGGCACTCGCGACGCACGTGGTTTGCCGGGGTAGCGCCCACGACGGCGCCGACCTCCATGCGCTTGGCCACGTAGCCGGGGTG
Organism: uncultured Collinsella sp.; assembly: GCA_902482035.1. Lineage (GTDB taxonomy): Bacteria > Actinomycetota > Coriobacteriia > Coriobacteriales > Coriobacteriaceae > Collinsella. The sequence continues at coordinate 54,038 of CABSYW010000008.1, forward strand.
ATAGAGCTCGTTGACCTGGCCGGTGGCAAGGCCGATCTGGTTGCCGTAGCTGGAGTAGCCGGCGGCGGCGGTGGTTACGAGCTTGCGCTGCGGCAGCTTGCCCTCGAGCGTCTCGGACACGGGGACGGTGGGGTCGCCGGCGCCGGTGACACGCATGGCCTGGTACACGTAGCTGCGGCCCGACAGCGGGTCGCGGATGGCACCGCCCACGCAGGTGGCGGCACCGCCGAAGGGCTCGATCTCGGTCGGGTGGTTGTGGGTCTCGTTCTTAAACAGGAACAGCCAGTCCTGGTCCTCGCCATCGACATCGACCTTCACCTTGACGGTGCAGGCGTTGATCTCCTCGGATTCGTCGACATCGGTCATGACTCCGGTCTTCTTGAGGTACTTGGCGCCGATGGTGCCCATGTCCATGAGGCAGACGGGCTTGGCGTCGCGACCGAGCTCGTGGCGCATCTCCATGTAGCGGTCGAAGGCCTGCTGCACCACGGCGTCATCGATCGTCACGTCATCCAGGACGGTGCCGAAGGTGGTGTGGCGGCAGTGGTCGGACCAGTAGGTGTCGATCACGCGGATCTCGGTGATGGTGGGGTCGCGATCCTCATCGCGGAAGTACTGCTGACAGAAGGCGATGTCCGCCTCGTCCATGGCAAGGCCGCGATCGGCGATAAAGGCGGCAAGACCGGCCTCGTCGAGCTCGCGGAAGCCGTCGAGCACCTCGACGGGCTGGGGCTCGGGGGTCTCCATGTACAGCGTCTCGGGCAGGTCGAGCGAGGCGATGCGCGCCTCGACGGGGTTCACCACGTAGTGCTTGATGGCCTCGATGGCGGCTTCGTCTAGAGTGCCCGAGATCATATAGACTTTGGCGGAGCGCACGGCGGGGCGCTCGCCCTGGCTTATGAGCTGCACGCACTCACTGGCGGAGTCGGCGCGCTGGTCAAACTGGCCAGGCAGGAATTCGACGGCAAAGACGGCGCCATCGCTTGCGGGGAGCTCGTCGTAGGTCACATCGACCTGGGGCTCGCTAAAGACGGTCGGCACGCAGGAGCGGAAAAGCTCCTCGTCGATGCCCTCGACGTCGTAGCGATTGATGATCCTCAGGGCCTCGATGCCCTTGATGCCGAGAATTTCGGTCAGCTCGCCCTTGAGCTGCTGAGCCTCGACGTCGAACCCGGGTTTCTTCTCCACGTAGATACGAGAGACCATTGGTTCCTGCCTTCCTGATCGGTTGGGCGTACGGTACGGTATGCGGCAGCGGTCGGTTTGCGGGGTCTGCCCTGCGGTCGCCTTGAGCCACATGTTTGTAAACCTCACTATGATACGACAGCTCGCGGCGCGTTGAGGACGGCGAGGGTGCTACAGTGAAGCGCAAACAAGAGAAAGGCATCACATGGCATTCGTTTCACTCGCCATCATCGCGCTCGTGGCCTTTGCAAGCCCCTTCATCGCCTCGGCGATTCCCGGGAAACCCGTTCCCGAGACGGTCTTTTTGCTCGTGTTCGGCGCGGTGCTGGGACCCCATATGCTCGGCGTCATCCATGTAGATGCCGAGGTCTCGCTGGTGTCCGAGCTCGGTCTGGCCTTTTTGTTCCTGCTCGCCGGCTTTGAGATCGACCCCAAGAGCATCACGGGTGTGGAGGGGCGCTACGGCTTGGCGACGTGGGTCGTCACGTTTGGTATCGCCTGGCTTGCCGTGCGCTTTACCCCGTGGTTCTCGGTCAGTCATTTCGACGGTATCGCCGTGACGCTTGCCCTCACTTCTACGGCGCTCGGCACGCTCGTGCCCATCATGCGCGAGCGCTCGCTCACCGGCACGCGTGTGGGCGACTCGATTCTCGCGTATGGCACTTGGGGCGAGCTCGGTCCCGTGCTCGCCATGTCGGTGCTGCTGTCTGCTCGCACTGGCATCCAAACGCTCGTAATCCTTGGCTTGTTTGCGGTGGTTTGCGTGTTACTGGCCGTGGTCCCGAGTCGCTCCAAGCGCGTCGGCAGCCGCTTCTTTGCGTTTGTCGAGGAGCGCGCCGATACCACGTCGCAGACCTTCGTGCGCCTGACGGTGCTCATCTTGGTCACGCTCGTGGCGTTCTCGGCCGTCTTTGATCTCGACATCGTGTTGGGTTCTTTTGCCGCCGGCTTTGTCCTGCGCTATATCATCCCCGAGGGCAACCATACGCTCGAGACCAAGCTCGACGGCCTGGCCTACGGCTTTTTGATTCCGGTGTTCTTTACCGTATCGGGCGCAAAGATTGACCTGACGGCCGTGGCGTCGCGTCCGGGCTTGCTCGCGGGCTTTATCGTGGCGTTGCTGATTATTCGTGCCGTGCCCATCCTCATCTCTATGGGCATTTGTCCTGCGACGCGCGATGTATCGGCGTATGGTCGCATTACCGTGGCCCTGTACTGCACTACGGCGCTTCCGATCATCGTTGCCGTGACGAGCGTTGCCGTCAACGCGGGCGCGCTGTCGCAAGATATTGCGTCGGTCATGGTTGCCGCCGGTGCCATCACGGTGTTCTTGATGCCGCTGCTCGCGCAGCTCTTCTACCGCGTGGTCGACGCCGCGCCGGTCGCCGCCGTGGCAGAGGTTGCCGAGCATCCATCCGATGCGCTCGATATTCTGCGCGCTCATCACGATTTGGCGAGCCTGCTCGCGCGCGAGCACGAGCTTTTGACCTCGCATGGCCATGGGCGTTCGCTCGACGGTGTGCCTACCCTTGATTCCATTGCCGACCGCCTCTCGGCCGAGGCGGCAAGCGGGCACATCGATGCCCGTATCGTGGACGCTGCCCATTTGCTGGCCGAAAAGACCTACGGTGACGAGATCGACCCCGGCAAGCTCACCCCGCGCGAGCGCCGTCGCTTGGAGCGCGCTAAGCTTGCCGTGCACGAATACCGCCGCCGCATGCTAGAGCTTTACGCACGCGAAGAAGCCCAGGACGACGACGGCAGGTAGCAAGGAATGCCGGGATACGGGTTCCGTCCAAATAATAGAAGGCGCGCTGCCTGCGGTTAATGCAGGCAGCGCGCCTTTTGCGTTGGGTCTCGTTGGGGTTCGAAGTCGTGGCTTGCGACCTTTAGAAACGGGCGGCTCCGTCGACGGGGAGTACGGCGCCCGTGATATGGAAGGACATATCGCTCGCTAGGAAAACATATATGCCGTATAGCGAAGAGCGAATTAGTTCGCCATGACGCCTTCGGTCCAGGCCTCGACGTCCTCGATGCGCAGGACGTTGGCGACCTCGGCCACGCAGTCGACGCTGGCAAGCTCGGCAGCGGCAGCCTGGACGTCCTTCTCGAGCGCGCGGTGCGTCAGGAAGATGACCGAGCAGGTATCGCTGATGCCCGACTTGCCGTCCTCGACCTGGTTGATGAGCGAGATCGAGATGTTGTGCTTGGCAAAGATATCGACCGTCTCGGACAGGGCGCCCACGCGGTCGGCGACCTTCAGGCGCACATAGTACTTGGTCTGGAGCTCGTCCATGGGCTTAAAGGCGAGGTTGTGACCATAGGGCTCGATCTCGGGCAGCGGGGCCACGCCGCGGCTGATCTGCTCGGACAGCGACAGGATATCGCCCACGACGGCGCTCGCGGTGGGGAAGGAGCCTGCGCCGGCACCGTAGAACATGGTCTCGCCCACGGCGTCGCCTACCACGTAGACGGCGTTCATGGCGCCGTTGACCTTGGCGAGCATGTGGTCGGCGGGGATCAGCGTGGGATGCACGCGGACGTCGACGCCGGCGTCGGTGTTGCGGGCGATGCCGAGCAGTTTAATGGTGTAGCCGAGCTCGCGGGCCTGGGCGATGTCCTCGGCGCCGATGGTGCGGATACCCTGCTGGTACACATCATCGGTGGTAACGCGGGTGCCAAAGCCGATGGAGGCGAGGATGGCCGTCTTGCTGGCGGCGTCGAAGCCGTCGACGTCGGCGGACGGGTCGGACTCGGCATAGCCCTTGGCCTGCGCGTCGGCAAGCACGTGGGCGTAATCGGCGCCCTCGGCGTCCATGCGCGACAGGATATAGTTGGTGGTACCGTTGAGAATGCCGGCGATGGTCAGGATCTTGTTGCCCACCAGGTCGTGCTCGAGCGTGCTGACAATGGGGATGCCACCGCCGCAGCTGGCCTCGCACTTAATCTGCACGCCGCATGCGCGTGCCTTCTCGGCAAGCGTCTCGACGTGACGGCCCAGCAGGGCCTTGTTGGCAGAGACGACGTGCTTGCCGTGCTCAAAGGCAGTGGTGAAGATCTCGGTTGCGGGATGCTCGCCGCCGATCAGCTCGACGACGATGTCGACGGCGGGGTCGCTGACGACGTCGTGCCAGTCACTCGTAAAGGCCTCGCGCTCAATACCGGCTGCCTCGGCCTGCTCCCAGGCAAGCGCGCAGGCGCGGGTTAGCTTAAGGTCGATGCCGTAGGCGGCCAGGTACTCATCGTGGTGGCTCTTAATCAGACGGGCCACGCCGCCGCCGACGGTTCCCAGACCGATGAGACCGACGTTCACGGTGCGCAGGGGTTCGCTCATAGATAGCTCCTTCGTGCATCTTATGGATGGATTAACCGCTTAGAGGTTGAGTGCATTCTAGCGTGAACCGAGGGCGCGTGCTCGCCAGGCAACAGGAGTCGCATAAAACGGCACCCCCGAAACGCTGCGGAAACATTGGAAACATGCTCGCTACAAACGGAACTCCGTAACAAACTGTCAACGTTTGCGCCATAAGGTTTGCCCCGTACCGCAAGACGGCCGCACCGCGGCCAGCGAAAAGGGGGACACCATGTTTAGCATCAACAACGTACTTAACCGCAGGAGTTTCTTGGCTGGCGCCGCGGCGCTCGGCAGCACCGTCGCGCTTGCTGGTTGCTCGTCGGGTGGCTCGGACGGCGGCTCTGCCGATGACGGTAAGACCTTCAAGATCGGTGTCATCGGCCCTCTGACCGGCGCTGCGGCAACCTATGGCGTCTCGGCCGAGAAGGGCGCCAAGCTTGCCGCCAAGGACTTCTCGACCAAGGACCTCAAACTCTCGCTTAAGTCCGAGGATGACGTCGCCGACGGCGAGAAGGCCATCAACGCCTTCAATACCCTGTGTGACTGGGGCATGCAGGCTCTCGTCGGCCCCGTCACGACTGGCGCCGCCGTTGCCGTCTCGGGCGAGATTACCGACGACATGCTTATGGTCACGCCTTCGGCCTCGTCGCTCGACGTGACCAAGGACAAGACCACGGTCTTCCAGGTTTGCTTCACCGATCCCACCATGGGCGCCAGCGCCGCGAAGTTCTTGGCCGAGAAGTATGCGGACGCCAAGATCGCCCTGTTCTACAACTCCGGCGATACGTACAGCTCGGGCGTTGCCGATGCCTTTGCCGAGCAGGCCAAGGCATCCAAGCTCGATATCGTCGATACCGAGACCTTTAAGGACGACTCTTCCACGAGCTTTACCAACCAGCTCACCAAGGCCAAGGAGGCCGGCGCCACGCTTATCTTTGCCCCGATCTATTACACGCCGGCGTCCGTCCTGCTCAAGAACGCCAAGGACATGGGCTACGACATGACCCTCATGGGCACCGACGGCATGGACGGTCTGCTCTCCGTTGAGGGCTTCGATACCTCTCTTGCCGAGGGCGTATTGCTCATGACCCCGTTCTCTGCCGACGATGAGAAGAACGCCGACTTCGTCAAGGCCTATAAGGATGCCTACGACGAGACGCCTAACCAGTTTGCCGCCGACGCCTACGATTGCGTCCACGCCATCGCCGAGGCTATTGATAAGGCGGGCATCGACATTACGGCCGATGGCGCCGACATCGCCGGCGACCTTGCCAAAGCCATGCGCAAGATCAAGATCGAGGGCCTGACGGGCGAGCTGACGTGGAACGACGAGGGCCAAGTCGAAAAGCCCGCTACGGCCTATGTGATTCAGGACGGCAAGTACATCGCCGCCTAAGTGCATATAACGAGACCGGTGGGGCCGTTTTATGCAGGGCAAGGACGCTTGTAACAGAACAGAAACATTACTTTCACATAATAAAGTGGCTAAACTGCATAAATTGATAGAAATACGCATATATATGGATAAATGGACAAAGCAAAAGAAAAGTTGAAATAATCGCCACTTTTCTCAACTAAAGCGTCTACTATTTTGCGAACGCCGAACACGGCGAAGGATGGCCTGTCGGGTAACCGAAACCCGACGAGATTTGAGAGGAGAGCCGCATGTCGAGCCTCACCGGTAAGTCATTGAACCCTGTTATGAATCGCAGGAGCGTTATCGCGAGCGCAGCAGGTCTGGGGGCGATGTCCATTCTAGCTGGCTGCTCCTCCAACGGCGGCGACAGCGGTTCCGCGTCGGGCGACGCTTCGTTTAAGATCGGCACCATCGGTCCGCTGACCGGCGCCAACGCGTCCTACGGCAAGTCCGTTACCCAGGGCGTCGAGCTTGGCTGCAAGGACTTCTCCACCAAGGAGCTGCCGCTTGCCAGCAAGGCCGAGGATGACCAGGCCGATGGCGAGAAGGCCGTCAACGCCTTCAACACCCTGCTCGACTGGGGCATGCAGGCCCTCGTCGGCCCGACTACCACGGGTGCGTCGGTTGCCGTTGCCGCAGAGTGTGGTAACGACCCCAAGACGTTCATGATCACCCCGTCCGCGTCCTCCGAGGACGTCACCGACGGCAAGGATTGCGTCTTCCAGGTTTGCTTCACCGACCCCAACCAGGGTGTCAACGCTGCCAAGTTCCTGGCGCAGAAGTATGCGGACGAGAAGTTCGTGCTGTTCTATAACTCCGGCGATGCCTATTCTTCGGGCATCGCAGATTCCTTTAAGGCCCAGGCCGCTGAGTCCAAGCTCGAGATTGTTGACGAGGAGACCTTTAAGGACGACTCCGCCACGAGCTTTACCAACCAGCTGACCAAGGCCAAGCAGGCTGGCGCCACCATGATCTTTGCGCCGATCTACTACACACCGGCGTCCGTCCTGCTCAAGAACGCCAAGGACATGGGCTACGACGTCAAGATGATGGGCTGCGACGGCATGGACGGCATCCTGGGCGTTGAGGGCTTCGACACCTCTCTTGCCGAGGGTCTGCTGCTCATGACCCCGTTCTCCGCCGACGACGAGAAGAACGCCGACTTCGTTAACGCTTACAAGGATAAGTACGGCGATACCCCCGACCAGTTTGCCGCCGACGCCTACGACGGCGTGCACGCGGTGGCCGAGGCCGTCAAGGAGGCCGGTCTTGGTGTCGACGCCGATCCGACCGAGGTCGCCGAGAAACTGTCCAAGGCTATGCTCAAGATTACCGTTGACGGTCTGACCGGCAAGCTCACCTGGAACGATAAGGGCCAGGTCCAGAAGGAGCCCACGGCGTACGTCATCACCGACGGCAAGTACGTACAGGCCTAATTGGCCGCCTTACATAGAGCGGTTTTGATCCCAAGCAGGGGAGGTTTTGGCCTTCCCTGCTTGCTTGGTATCTAGGGACAGTGTAACGTCCCTGTTTCATACATTAACTGGAAACCTATTCGAAAGGGGGATGTGGAACATGACGGTCTTTATCCAATACCTGGTCAACGGCCTGTCCATGGGCAGCGTCTACGCCATCATCGCGTTGGGCTACACCATGGTCTACGGTATCGCCAAGATGCTCAACTTCGCTCACGGCGATGTCATCATGGTCGGTGCCTATGTCTCGTTCTGCGCCACGTCGTATCTCGGCCTCCCGGGCTGGGCATCTGTAGTTCTCTCTTGTGTGGTCTGCACGGTTCTCGGTGTTCTCATTGAGGGTCTGGCCTATAAGCCGCTGCGCCAAGCAGGCCCGCTGGCCGTTCTGATCACGGCCATCGGCGTGTCTTACTTCCTGCAGAACGCCGCGCAGCTTCTGTGGGGCGCCACGCCCAAGAACTTCACTTCGCTCGTCACCTTCCCGGTGCCGGAGTTCTTGGCCAAGTTTAACGTAAGCGCCGTCTCGCTCGTCACCATCGTCGCCTGCCTGGTTATCATGGCCGGCCTGATGTTCTTTACAGGTAAGACCAAGATGGGCAAGGCCATGCGCGCCGTGTCCGAGGACAAGGCCGCCGCTCAGCTCATGGGCATCAACGTCAACCGCACCATCTCGATGACGTTCGCCATCGGCTCCGCCCTCGCTGCCATCGCCGGCGTGCTCCTGTGCTCCTACTCGCCGGTCCTGCAGCCCACCACGGGCGCCATGCCTGGCATCAAGGCCTTCGACGCTGCCGTTTTTGGCGGCATCGGCTCCATCCCCGGTGCCTTTGTCGGCGGCATTCTCATCGGCATCATCGAGGCGATGGCGCAGGCCTACATTTCCACGAGCCTTGCCAACTCCATCGTCTTTGGTGTTTTGATCATCGTCCTGCTCGTCAAGCCTGCCGGCCTCTTGGGCAAGTACGTCCCCGAGAAGGTGTAGGTGAGCGTTATGAAGTTTCTTAAAGACAAGCAGACGCGTCACGACTTTGTCACGTACGCCATGTGCATCGTGGCCTTCGCCATCGTGTTCTTTATGCAGTCCAACCACATGATTCCGCGCATGATCGCCGGTCAGCTGGTTCCCATCACGGCCTATATCGTCATGGCCATCTCTCTTAACCTTGTCGTCGGCATTGCGGGCGACCTGTCGCTGGGTCACGCGGGCTTTATGAGCGTCGGCGCCTATACGGGCATCGTCACTGCCGTCGCGCTGGAGAGTGCCGTTCCGTCCGATCCGATGCGTCTGATCATCAGCATTGTGGTTGGCGCTATCGCCGCTGCCATCTTGGGCTTCTTGATCGGTATCCCGGTCCTGCGCCTGAGTGGCGACTATCTGGCCATTGTGACCCTGGCTTTTGGCGAGATCATCAAAGAGGTCGTCACCTGCCTAATTGTGGGCGTCGATTCCCGCGGCCTGCATGTGATCTTTAACATCACGGGTAACTCCACGATCGACGACCTGCACCTGCTCGAGGACGGCACCGCCATCATCAAGGGCGCGCAGGGCGCATCGGGCGTGTCGACCTATTCGACCTTCCTTGCCGGCGCCATCCTGGTTATGGTCGCGCTCGTGATTGTACTCAACCTGGTTCGCAGCCGTACCGGTCGTGCCATTATCGCCGTGCGCGACAACAAGATCGCTGCCGAGTCTGTGGGCATCTCCGTCACCCAGTACCGCATGATCGCCTTCGTGGTTTCCGCTGCCCTCGCCGGTGCTGCCGGAGCCCTCTTCGGCGGTAACTTCTCGCAGCTCTCCGCCACCAAGTTCGACTTCAACACGTCCATCCTCATTCTGGTGTTCGTGGTCCTGGGCGGTCTGGGCAATATGCGCGGCTCCGTCATCGCGGCGGCGCTGCTCACGGTGCTTCCCGAGCTGCTCCGTCAGTTCTCGGACTACCGCATGCTCATCTACGCTATCGTGCTGATCCTGGTCATGATCTTTACCAACAACCCGCAGCTCAAGGCGTTCTTCGCACGCATTAAGGATCGCTTTGCTTCCAAGAAGGAGGTGGCAGCCGATGCCCAGTAAATTTGAGTTCAAGAAGGGCAAGATGGTCCCGTATCCTTCTGGCGCCATCGTTCCCGATCGTGACCTGGGCGAGCGCCCTGCACTCGAGTGCATCCACCTGGGCATTGAGTTCGGTGGCCTTAAGGCAGTCGACGACTTTAGCTTGACTATCGGCAAGACCGAGATCGCCGGTCTGATCGGCCCCAACGGTGCCGGTAAGACCACGGTCTTCAACCTGCTCACCAAGGTGTATCAGCCCACGCACGGCACCATCCTGCTCGACGGAGAGGATACCTCGGGCAAGTCGGTCTATCAGGTCAACCGCATGGGTATTGCCCGTACATTCCAGAACATTCGCCTGTTCAACACCATGACGGTGGAGGACAACGTCAAGGTCGGTCTGCACAACCAGGAGCGCTATTCCGGTTTTGAGGGCGTGCTGCGCCTGCCGACGTATTGGAAGCACGAGAAGGCTGCTCACGAGCGCGCCATGGAGCTGCTGTCCATCTTTGATATGGAGCATCTGGCAAACGAGCAGGCTGGCTCGCTGCCTTACGGCGCCCAGCGTCGTCTGGAGATCGTTCGCGCGCTTGCCACCAACCCCAAACTGCTGCTGCTCGACGAGCCTGCCGCCGGCATGAACCCGTCCGAGACCGCGGAACTCATGGAGAACATCGTTAAGATTCGCGACACCTTCGGCATTGCCATCATGCTTATCGAGCACGACATGTCGCTCGTTATGAATATCTGCGAGGGTATCTGCGTGCTCAACTTTGGCAAGGTCATCGCCAAGGGCACGGCCGAGGAAATCCAGAACAACGACGCCGTTATCGAGGCATATCTGGGCAAGCAGGATAAGGGGGAGAACTAAATGGCAGAGCCGATGCTTTCCGTCTACAACATCAACGTCTGGTACGGCGCCATCCACGCCATCAAGGACATCTCCTTTAACGTCAACGAGGGCGAGATCGTTGCTCTGATCGGTGCGAACGGTGCTGGTAAGTCCACAACGCTCAAGACCGTCTCGGGCCTGCTGCGGTCCAAGACCGGCTCCATCAAGTTTATGGGCGAGGACATTACCCATACGCCCGCCGATAAGCTGGTTGGTAAGGGCCTGGCTCAGGTCCCCGAGGGCCGTCGCGCCTTTTTGCAGATGACGGTCGAGGAGAACCTGGAGATGGGCGCCTATACACAGCCCAAGTCCACGGTCGCTCCGGGCCTTGAGCGTGTCTACGAGCAGTTCCCGCGCCTTAAGGAGCGCCGTCGCCAGGTCGCCGGCACCCTTTCGGGCGGAGAGCAGCAGATGCTCGTTATGGGCCGCGCTCTTATGAGCAACCCCAAGCTGCTCATGCTCGACGAGCCTTCCATGGGCCTGGCGCCGATTCTGATTGAGCAGATCTTCCAGATTGTCGAGGACCTGCACAAGGCCGGTACCACGGTGCTTCTGGTCGAGCAGAACGCACAGATGGCGCTTTCGATCGCCACGCGCGGCTACGTGCTCGAGACCGGCAAGATCACCATGACCGGCACGGGCCAAGAGCTCCTGCACGACGATAACGTCCGCAAGGCCTATCTGGGCGGTTAGGCGGTTCCGCCGTTCTACCGAACGGCGGACCAGTCGACGCTGCGCGGGCACCAGGGCGACAACTTGTCATTCAAAGAGGACGGCATGACCAGAAGGTCTATGCCGCCCTCTTTTCATGCCAATTTGTTCGCCCTGGCGCACGCCCGCTGTCCGTCCTCTTACTGCGACTGTACCATGGTCCAAGATGATCGATGGGCGGGCCGCTGTTCCTGGCGCTGTGCGCACGGAATGGGCTACTTGCTAACCCAGTGGCTAACGTCCCTCCTCAGCTTTCGATCGCGGCTGTCGCGTCGTTGGTGTGCCGCGCGCATCACGGCGCGGCGGGCATCCTCCTTCATGGCGTGCTCCTGAGCGAGCTTCCTGACAATGCAAAACGGGCATTCGCGGGTCGGATCCTCGTGCCGACGGTCTATCATCGAGACGGGCCGTCGGCGACGAGCCAGTCATCAAAAACTCTCATTATTCGCCCCTTGGACGCGAGGACTGCGCTGCCTTGTTGCCCCATGCTCTCTTCTCGGAAGGATGGTGACCCGATGGGCTGGATAGAGGGCCTCAACGACGCGATGGACTACATAGAGGCGAACCTCGAGGGGGACCTCGACCTCGCCCATGCGGCGCGGCTCGCCGCCTGCACCGAGGGACAGTTCCGGAGGATGTTCTCCTATATCGCCGGCATCGGTCTCGGGTGTTAGCACTACTGTAAAAACAACCAATTTCGCCATCGCACTTTAGCCGATTCCG